>JBCCSR010000005.1:0-22519 GCA_039199865.1 Bacteroidota bacterium | reverse complement strand
GCCAATCTTTCATTGACCTCAATCAATTCTGGTCCGGCACAACCATCGTCTGGGAAAAAATAGTTCGCCCATTTTTCTTCGTCTTCAATCCCCGCATTGAGTTGTTTTTCAATGTACTTTTCCTGTCGTTTTAATCCTTTCAAGCCATACTTTTCCCAATCCTTGTTGCCCGGAATAAAAAGAGGCGTTCCTTTGAAATCGCGAAGTAGATCAAGTTGAGCATCCAAGCGTTTTTCGGCAGCCTTTCGTTTTTTCTTTTTACTTTTTGGTGGCAATCCTCCCGGAGAAGTGTTGTTTCCCAAAAAGAGGACAGAACTATTTTCAGCTGCTTGCGCCAATTTACGCTGCAATAGTTTTAGGGCTGGCGCCACCTCCCCATTTGGCAAATGACCTGCATCACCGAGCAAAAAAACGGTATGCTCAACGGGGGCATTCGTTGGGGGGATAACTGCTTCCGCTTCCCAATTCTGAACAGCTTTGCTGTAGTTCATTCGATAATTGGCACAGGATTGCAAAAAAAGAAAAGTAAGGATCAGAAGGTAAGAGAAAAGACGGTTGTGAGGCATGCGGTGAATTTTAACCTTGAAAATAGGGCAAAGACCTTATCTTTGACCAAGATTACTTTTGTATTGATCTAACACCTGATTGCGTTAAACAAACAATCACTGAAAATAATACATCAAATGCGCTTTATCAAATTTATCGCTTTTCTGTTTTTCAGCCTCACTTGGCTAGGCGCTCTATCCGCTCAGAGAAAAGCGCTCGCTGCTCCCAGTAATTCCAAAGCAGATCGAATGCTCAACAACGATTTGGAATTGATGACGACTTGGTTTGAAGGAGAATTCAATAATTTCCAGCAAGTGTGGCAAGAAGAACAAGATAGTGTGGAAGCAGCACTTCGACATGAGCACATTCATTCTATTTTTACGTCCGTCGTCATGCCCAAGATAGGGACGCACGTTTTTTATGTCAAACAATACATAGATGATGATCCCGAGAAGATCTATCGACAGCGGATCTACCGATTTAAAACCAATTCGAAAGAACGCGCCATCCAACTCGATATTTTTTCATTTATGGACGAAAAGGCAGAAAAGAAATATAAAAATGCCAATATCGACCCCCAAATATTAACCTCTTTGACCGAAGAACAATTAAAAAATACCGAAGGCTGTGAGGTGTTTTGGAAAAAAGCAGGGGATCATTTTGTCGGCTACATGAAAGAAAAGGCTTGTCAGTTTGTATCCGATCGAAGTGGCAAACGCATTTTTATCACCGATAGTTTGCGCTTGAGTCAAGATGAAATCTGGATCCGCGACGAAGCACACGATGAAGTGGGTGACTATGTATTTGGCAACAAAGCAGGGATTCACCACAAGCTCAAAAGATGCCGCCAATTCAGTGGATGGATGGCTGTACAAAAGCCTGATTCCGAGGAGTATACCCTCATGCGCGATATCTTAATTCACGACCAAGGGCAACGCGTTCCTCTCGTCGATCGTGAAGGGACACCAACCAAATATTCCGTAGAATTGGCGGAAGTTATTTACAAAGATGGACAGGAAGTCCTCAAACTTTCTGTTTACAATGATGACCCAAAAAAACCGATGATTTACACTTGGACCAATCCGGAATCAGTACAAATTGGCATTAATATGCAAAGCATTACTACGGGATTTAAGTTGGTTGAATAGCGCATCAAAACGTACCTTTTAACAAGCCTCCATCGACACTGATGGTTTGTCCGGTGATGTATCGACTCACTGGCGACAAAAGCCATACGGCCAGAGATGCAAAGTCATTAGGATCTCCCATTTTTCCGACTTTGGTTTGTCCTTCAAAAACAGACCGAGCTTGGTCGATGGTAATGCCCTGAACTTCACTTTTCTTAACAAAGAGGCGCTCCATTGCGGGCGTAGCGTGGTAACCTGGTCCCAGAATATTTAGATTGATCCCCTGATGCGCAATTTCCTGGGACAGCGTTTTGACAAATCCCACCACGCCCAATCGTAGTGAATTGCTCAACACGAGATTTTCGATGGGTTGTTTGACCGAGACGCTTTCGATATAGACCAAGCGGCCATATTGGGCTTCCATCATTTTGGGCAAAAAGGCTTTAGTCAAAGCAACTTTCCAACGCAATACTTTTTGATAGGCTTCGTCCCAATCTTCCATTTGGGTTTCGAGAAAAGACATCGCCGGAGGGCCTCCAGCATTGACCAGAATACCATCCAAGAGACGTGCGCCCACAAGGGTTTTCAAGGAAGAAATGGTATTGTTTTGACTCAGGTCACCCGCCAGTATTTCCAGTTGCGCTCCTTGTTCGCGTTGGAATTCACGGAGGCTGGCCTCGTTGCGAGCCACAGCAATAACTTTCGCCCCCTCTGCCAATAAAGTGAGGGCCACAGCTTTTCCTAGCCCACTGGTTGCTCCACCAACAATAAATAGTCGTTCCTTTATTTCGAGGTCCATCGTTTTTGTTTTGTTTTAAAGGTCATGCAAATAATAAGATCCGGGGCGAAATGGCCTATTGTCTCACTGACTTTCTGAAAAAGCCTCATCACTGAAAAAATACCCTCACTCATTTCATGTACGTGATCAATTGTCAAACCCCTTCAATCATTGAATTAAAATTGAGCGCTATTTTTAGACACTCCTAGCGCCTGCGGGGAATCAAGGTAGATGGATAGGTGATTAAACTCTCATTTCCATCTTTACCTACACTTGCCACCCCAAATAAATAGTTGTCAATAATGATATTTTCTAAGGTAAAATCCGTCAGTTGTCCCACAAAACGAGCATGCTCCCACTGTGGTGCAGTAGTAGCACGCCAGTAAATTTTATAACCCCGTATCTCCTCACCGCCTACCGCTTCCCACATCAAACGGGTTGAGGGACGGACGACTCCACCAATCATGACTTGCTGGGGTGCAGGAGGTGCCCAGGCCAGGCTGGCCAAACAGATGGCATTGACTGCGGTCAGCTTAGCAGCATAATCAAAATTGACTCCTTCGACCACATCGCCGTATCTGATTCCAGCTTCTACCCGAATATCTTGATGTTGACGATCGTAATGCTCATGCGTTTCCATAATGCGGACTCCAGGATATCCCAAATCATTGAATGGTCGATGATGGCCCCCTCGTCCAAAGCGATCGAGTCGATAAATCATGATGGCCTCCAAATTGGTCATATAGGTGTGGGTCAGGCGATGTACATAACGAGCCAATTGTCGGGAAGGCCCATCCACTTCGCCACCGTAGAAACGGCGCCAAGTCCGCTTTTGCTTATTGTCGGTTACCGGAGTGGGTTCGGAAAAAACGCGAAAGGTATTGTTTTCAATGACGCCATCAATCCCTTCAATATTGCCAATCATATCATTGTTTAGGATACCAATGATATCCCAGCCTTCTTTCTGGGCCACTTCTGCCATATATTTCCCACCAAATAAGCCTTGTTCTTCACCGGAAAGTCCTACGTAAACGATGCTGCTCGCAAAACGGTATTTGCTCAGCACCCTAGCTGCTTCAATTGTGCCCGCCATTCCCGAGGCATTGTCATTGGCTCCAGGAGCATCGGTGATGCCATCAGAAGCATTAGAAGCTCGAGAATCAATGTCTCCCGACATAATGGCGTATCGATTCGGATAAGCTGTTCCCCTTTGGATAGCAATTACGTTGACCACCCAGGTGTCTTGAGGAATTCGTCGATTCCCCTCCGCAGGGACGAGTGATCTTTGATAGAATACTTCCAGACAGCCACCGCATGCTGCCGAAATCTTGTCGAACTCCGCCTTAATCCAGCGACGAGCAGCACCGATTCCCCGGACATCAGAAAGGGTATCGGATAGGGTATTTCTCGTACCAAAACCGGCCAACTTTCGGATGTCTGCCTCTAAACGAGCAGGAGAAGTACTTTGCGCAATTTCGTAGAGGCGCGCATCCGTTTGCGGAGGAGCTTGTGGGGTTTGAGCAAGTAAATCGGGACTTTTTAGTAAGCAAAGCGCAAAAACAAGGCAAAATAAGATGCTTTTAGACCAAAGGAACGGGTTGTACATTGGATCGCAGATTAGAATTAGCTCAATAATTGAGAGGAGCCAAGTTACAAATTATTCCAATTTTTAGAGAGTGGTCTCTATTGCTTTCTCCATCCTCTGTCTGCTAACTGATTATTCTGCCAAGTTGGAATGGATCGGCCAACTAACAAAAAGTTTAAAATATAAACATAAAATATTGATAATCAATTTATTAAAAATATTGTCTATCAATTGATTTAGGGCAATCTATGATATGTCTATCCCCACCCAACAAAGTTCATTTTTTATTATTCTCATATGCTGCTATCTTGTTAATTGTAGTTCTGGCCTTTAATTTATTTTATCTGTTCCGGTTCTTGAAAACACAAACCTCTGTGTTGTTGTACCAATTGATTCCAGAGCAATCTGGTCAAAAGGGTTCCAAGAACCGGACAATTTTCATCCGTATTTCATCCAATTTTTTTTGTTTATTGCTGCCCCAAATCAATCTTCACTTTTTGTCTTCAATTATCAATCATCACTGATAACAATTTTTCGGTTCACCGTTTCTCCCTCGTGGCGAATGGAAAGAAAGTAAACGCCATTCTCCAAATGCCCAAGCAAATTGTTGATGGTTTGCTCCGGATCAATGTGTAGTGTGCTCAGCTTCTCTCCTCCAGTGTTGTAAATGTCTACTTCTCCACCAATGTTCAGGGTATTTTTGACCAAAACTCCTTTTGTCGTTTGGGGAATGAGGTTGCGACACAGATCAGTGTAGCGATACCATTGATAGCCAACCAAATTGAGATGGGCTTTCCAGTCGCCTTCCGCTTCATCATAACCTTGTTGGCCCTCGGTAAAGGTTGTATACGCTTGATCTTGTAGATGCTCGTGCAACCACAAGCCCATAAAATGGTCACGAGAATTAAAAATTGGCATCACTTCTAGTTGACCTTCCGTGGGGGCCAAGGCCGCCAAACGACTGCTCTTATAATTGTAAATACTGTTGCCATTTTCGTAGACATCGGACTTTCGATAAAAGTGAATCAGGACCCGATCGCAAGCCATACCGAGCTGCTGAGCTTGCTCATCAGTGGGTGAGCCAATGTAGGTTTCTGCTTTTATGCCTCTGGACTGTGCCAATTGATGCAACTGCTGCATTTGGTGAATGTAAAATTCGAAAGAACCATCGTCGGAACAATCAAATCCCTCTTTTAGAAGGTAATTGGGACAATAATAAGACTCGTTGAGCTCCGTGTTCCAAAATTCGTATTCGATATTGTAGACATCGAAACAAGCCATAGGATCGGCCGCATGATTTTGATTGAATTGATCTATTCGGTCAAAAGACGCAAAGGTCTCTCCTACCGCACCGACCTCTAAAATGCCATATTCCGTCTTCGCCTTCCGAATAAAATTGGCCAAAGGCATGGAGCTTTCCTTTTGACTCAGATCGAACAGGTGATGATGAATGTGGTAAAGATTATAAAGGATCAGATAATTAAACCCTTGTGATTGAGCGAATTGGAGCAATTCATTTTCTTCTTGCGCTTGCCCGATAATGTGTTTGAACTCATTGACGTAGAGGCCACGAATGTCTTGTGCAAAAAGTGTTTGCCACAAGAATAGAGACATTAAACTCAGTACCCACCGAAGGGATTGGTGATTTTTTAGCATTTCTTGGAGTTTTCATGGTGATGCGATCCAATCAGAACCCAAAAAAATGGGGGAATTTCTTTTGTGCAGATTGACTTATTGAAATATAAATTAGCGGTATCTTTGTGAAACAAGATTAAAGGAAGTTCGCATTCTGTGACACCACTGTAAAGCGCAAAAAAGGTCATTTGCAGACATTTTACCTTCATATTTCCAGCGTTTTTCCCGTTTTTCCTCGTTTCTGTCGCCATTTATTTGGAATATCCGTATGTTAAAAAAAGGAATGATAAACTTCAATCCCTTTTTCTTACGTTACAAATTTCAAACCACTGAATGATCGCTCCACGATAATTGAAATGAGTAAAAGCCATACTTTAATCCTACTTTTTGCAACTTTTTTATCGTACACACCCTTGAGCGCCCAACTTTTTATTGGTGCTGAAGCTGGTGCCTACAATCCATTGGATTATTCCACCATTAAAGTAGGCCTAGTTTCGGACTACCAACTACTGCCCAGTATGTCTATCCATTCAGAGCTGGTTTATATCGAGAAATTGGTTAATTTACCTCTCGATGTGGTCTTTCCCGAAGAGGATTTTAGAAATCACGAAATCAATTATTTCAAGATTCCCATCACCTTTCAACTCAAGCTGAATATTCATCGCGTAAGTGCCAAACTGATGCTTGGCCCTTATTGGGCTTACGGCTTGGGAATATCGGCGATAGAAAAAGATAGTGGGGAAAGACAATCCTTTGATTTTTCGGCAATCAGTGTCAATCGAATGGACTTTGGGGCAGTGATTGGAGGTGGTTTTGAAATCTTAATTGCCAAGGGTAGGAAGATGTTTGTCGACTTTCGGTACAATGTCGGTTTAATGGACATTGACCACATCAACTCGGTCAATAGCTATAATGAGGGCTCAGCAATTACAATGGGCATTCTGCTTCCACTCCGTACGAACATGAAAAAGAAAGAAGAATAAGGAGAAGTCCTTCGCTCACTGATCGACTCAACATCCCCTGGATTTGAGATGGATTTCTCTTGGCGACCATCTACTCATCTTACCAAAAGAATACGGCTACTTTCCCCTTCATTCCAAATAAACCTTTTTCATCCAAGTATCTTTCGATCCAATCACTTGAAAGAGATAGATTCCCGTAGGAAGTTCGGGAAGCTGAAAACGGTACTCATTCGCTCCCGCTTGTACTTTTTGCTGCCAAAGCAATTGCCCACTTTGGTTGCTCAACTGGACCTCGTAAGGCTGAGAAAGATCTTGATGGCGCAAATACAACTGACCATCCGTAGGATTGGGATACAACAAAATTGGAGCAGATTGCGCTTCTGCAAAAGACAAAACAAAATCAGTAGAATCGATGACTCCTGTACTTAAATTCTGGTATGAGCCACTCGCAGATTGCTCTAGCTTTAGGGTACGCAATGCGTAATAATATTGACCATCCGTGGGAGGCAAATCGATGTAGGTAGTTTCTTCAATCGGCGCTTCATGGATTCTTTCAAAATCACCATCGAGATCAGCTGAGCGATACAAATAATAGCCCAAAATATTTTCGTCTATCGCCACATCCCAACTTAATTCTACGGTCGATCCGGTTGATATGACTTGGAAATTGGTGGGTCTTTGTACGATGTGCATCGTTAGACTGGGATCTCCCATCAAAGCACTGTGAACCAATTGTGGCCCGGGGAGATAAACCTCGTTTTCGCTGTTTTGTGTACGAATCGCACAATAGCCTAGGTGCTGCCCCAGAGCCATCTGATGAAAAGTCCAGGGCGGATTTCCAGCCCAGCAATTGCTCAGTGTAAGTCCCGAAGCCAAAGGCGCTTTAAGGAAATTATTTTCATTGTCCCAATCGCCAAACTGACTACCAAATAGCATGGTAAAGACCGTGAGCAAAGAATCCGCAGCAAAATCATCAGTCGTGCCAACCCCCGCCGCACTCAGATGGGAACCACTTCCACAACCATAAGACCACAAATAACTATGGTCGGCCATGGTATCAAAATAATCAGCTGCTACAATTTGGTCGCTGCCAAACATGGGGGCAAAATTGCGCCATCCACTTGCGGCGGGAGCAGCGAAAGCATTACCAAAATTATCATCGATAAGCGCCCGGCGTTCAACGACAATGGCGCCAGTTCGAAACAAGTGATCCTTATTGAGGTATTGTCTGGTCAATTCCAATTCGTTCAAGTCAAAAGCAGGCATGTCAAAAAAGTCTACCCTTCCAACTTCCAACTCCATCCGAGAGGGAATGGAGTCTTGATCAAAACGGCCATCACCGGGAATATTGTGATTGCGTTCGAAAAAAGCCGTCGTAATATCTGCCACTTCATCTGTCCAGATACCATTGAGTTCTCCGTAGTAAGTATCTGCTGACCAAGCTCCTTGGTGATTTTCCGAATGCGTATCTGGGTAAATATCTCCCGAATAAGGAACGGGAACATGGCCAATGATAAATAGAGTACTCAGCTCGGGGTGTTCAGCATAGACTTGTTGGATGCGGCTACGAACCTCCGTCACCGCTTCTTCCTTTTGTGCCGTACGGCGAATGACTTTCCAACCTTCTCCAATCAAATCCATACGCAACCGATCGAGCTCCGTCGACAAATTGCTGTTGATGGTTTCCTCTACGAGCAATAGAATGGTGCCACGAAATTCGATGGGCTTTGCCTCAATTCCCGCATAAATGAAACCATAGGCAGAACGTTCACTGATAAACGCACCAACGGGACCAGAACTGGCCAACTCGCTGCCATCTGCTCGATTGGTAAGTGTCCAGGAGGTACTGTTGGGAAACATATCCGGCGCGAAGGTAATGATCAAATCTTCACATTCATTGCCCAGATTACAAACATTAAAGTCAGTAGAATCAATCATCCCAAAATTATCGCCATAAGCAACTACCTCATCACACAACTCGACCTGATAAAAGCCAAAACCAAAATTACAGCACAAACCAATACCGTACATATCGCGAATGCTAAAGTTGAGCTCTGCCCCAGCGGGAACACAAAAGGTATCTCTCAATAATTCGTATCTTTTTTTGAAGACAGCATACTCATAGGCTTCTCCGTTTTGGATATCCGTATCCACATAGGTAGTCTGGTCGGCAGACAGAAGGGCGAGAGGGGCTCCCCAAGTTGTCGCTTCCAGGCTTTTGCGGTAAACTTCATATTGTTCGGCAGAGGCATCGGTGGTCCACTCCAAACGAAGTCCTGCCTGATTGTCCAATATTTGGGCACGAAGCTCAACGGATCGTTCGCGAGGGCTTTGCGCCAAAAGGGTGGTCCCCATCAAAATACCGATCAGGCTTAAAACCCAGGTGTCAATTGTTTTTTTCATTTTGCTTTTTCAATTTAACCTCATTTCTCGATGAGCAATGGACTTGGCCAGCGCTTTTTCATTTCTCCTGCCCCATTATTCAAAAGGGAACAGATCCAATAGATAACAAGTGAACAGTGTACGTTTAAAATTCGAGCAATTGGGAGGTTATACAGTTGAGTGGTTAAAGATACATCGCTTTGATTAATAAATTCGCCCATAGCTAGTCAATTCGATATTTTTTTCTAAATTTAGTCTACAGTTCCGATTAATCTGTACGGATGTTTTGTCCGCTCAATTGCCAATACCCATTGTGCTTGGTCAACCTCGCTCAGATTATTTTCTAATTTTTTTTGTTAAACAGGTTTTTGCTTGCCAGATCAAGCCTACCAAATTTACGCTCTTATCTGTGAATCAGAGCGAGGGGGAGATCGTTAGGTAAAGACCAAAATTTTTGAGAAATGAAACAACTTACTTTGACCCTCTTCACAATTGTGTTGAGCCTGGGGCTCCACGGTCAACAACTTTTTTTTGAAGGTTTTTCTGGCTACAACAGGACGGCTTACAATCTTAGTGAGTACAACAGTGCTCAAGGTTATGTACCACTCGGTTTTAGAATAGCGGGTGGTTTTGAACGCATCCAACTGGGTGCAGAATACCGTAGGCAAATCACCAATCCTGCCTTTACATTCACCAATCCCACCAATGGGGAGGATTTTCGTCGGGAAGAATTTGTAGAAACTTACTATGGTGCTTTGCTTCGGGCCAATATTTCTTCCCTCCCAGCCTACCGTTTTGGTCTGGTCCTCAAAGCGGGTGCTGGATTTTACAATACCACTCGGCAATTGTATGCCCTACCCGAAGAAATCATCATCTCAGATGAAACCTTTGAGTATGACCGCCGCCTGGGCTTCAATGCAGGCATCGGGGTATCCGCTCCTATTTATACCTTGCTTCACTGGGAAATTGGCTATCAGTTCAATTTTGTGGATCGAGACGAACAGCTGACCAGAGCCATCCCAGAATATCAGGCCTATTATCACTCTTTTCAAATGGGTTTGAGCCTTAACTTAGTTTTTGGAAATGTGGCCAAAAAATGTAGAAGAGTCATTACCAGCTCCAGAAGATAGAAAATAGGCTGTTAAAAACCAGTCTTTCTTTTGCTTATTTGAGACAATTTGCCTATCTTTAGAAAGCAATTTGTTAAGTACTGATTAAATCCATTACAGCCGCTGCGTTCGTTCCGATTATTTACACACCAAAGCGCAAGGCGAGGTACCCATTCAATATGCCATGCTTTTCTTAGTTATTCGTTCCTTTCCTAATTACCCAACATTCTCCACACAATAACGCTAATCCTCTATTGGGCAACCATAGAATGGATGAAGTCAAAAAAGTTAACTCTCGCGAAAATGAAAATTAGAAGCCGGAAACGGTCGGACTAAGCCGAAACAGCGACCTAAAAATCTGAAAGTAGGCGTCATTCAAATTTTTGATAAAATGAAAAATTTCTTTTTAGTTTTCGCAGTTGTTTTTTCTTTTGCTTTACTTTCCAATGCCAATGCTTCAGGTGATTTAAAAAGTGATGCGTTATTGGAAGAGACCATTGAATTGAAAGATGGCGTCTTGCATGCAGAAGATGAATTTTGTTTTTACACCGTCGGACCAGCTGCTGATGGAAAATGCTATGAATATTGTTTTCCGCTATGGCAACCCGTAGAAATAGAATGCCTTTAAACTAACCAACAGAGTAAAGAGATTTTTTCGGAGCCATCTCTTTACTCTACTTCAATGACAATCAATAGAATACAAATTGGCCTATTAAAAATTGGGCATTCCATTGCTTGACTGGCACAAATTGCTTACTTTTATCAGAAGATTGGTTAACTACTATTATATTGCTACGACTGTTGCGTTCGTCCCGATTATTTGTTAACCAAAACTCAAAGAGCTATGAAATGTCCGAATTGGTGCTTCGTTTTATTCTTTTGTACCTTTATTACCATCCTCAATGCCCAAGATCATCAGCACAGTAATGCGTATTCCTTTGTGGAAAACCGCGGTCAATGGAAAGATGATTTTCAATTCAAAGCCTCCGTTGGAGAATGGGGGACGCTTTTTTTAGAACAACAAAAACTCACCTATGTCTTCGTCGATCCGGCCAAAGCGGAGGCCTATCACGATCATCTCTTGCTGTATCCTCAACAACAAAATTATCCTGTTAATGCCCATGCTTACCAAGTCCACTTTGTCGGCGCTAGAGGTGTTCAACCCCAAGGAAAAGCAGCGCGAAAGGCCTATCACAACTATTTTCTGACCAAAGATACCAAGCGTTGGGCCGCCAAAGTGCCCCTTTTCCAAGAAGCACATTACCAACAACTCTACGATGGAATTGATCTCATTGCTTATGCTCAAGAGGGGCAATTCAAATATGATTTTATCGTCGCTCCCGGAGCAGATCCCAGTCAAATCATCATGGATTACCAGGGAATCGATCACATCCAGTTGGATAATGGACAATTGAGCATTACTACCTCTGTGGAAAATATCTACGAATTGCCTCCTCACTGTTTCCAAATGATTGATGGCACTAAGCGAATCGTCGAAGCCAAATACGTTTTACAGGGACAACAAGTAAGTTTTGCCTTTCCGCAAGGATACAATACCAATTACGATCTGATTATCGATCCCGTTGTAGTTGCCGCTACCCTAGCGGGCTCCGTTCTCAACAAGAGTTTCGGCCATTGTGGAACCTTCGATTTTGCGGGAAATGCTTACACGGCGGCTCGTTCTTTTGGCATTGGTTATCCAGTAAGCACTGGTGCGTATCAATTCAATTACGGTGGAGGCACCACTGATATTGCCATTAGTAAATACAATCCAACGGGGAGCGATTTGATTTTTGCGACCTACATTGGTGGAGACGGTTCTGATCTTCCCAACCATATTACTACTGATACCGAACAGCGATTGTATCTCTACGGGACGTCCACTTCTGACAATTATCCCGTCTCCTCCAATGCTTTCCAAAGCGAATACCAAGACAGCACTGAAATTATCTTGAGTATTTTTGATGTTGACGGAAGTAGTTTGGTGGGCTCTACTTACCTGGGAGGAAGCGGACCGGATGGCAACAATGCGACATCAATTTTCAATAGTTATGGCGACTTCTCCCGTGGAGAGATCGCGGTGGATGCTCAAAATAACGTTTATCTTGCCAGTGTAAGCGGGTCTCCTGATTTTCCAACAAGCTCCGGTGCCTTTGATGTTACGTTCGATCCAACGGGGAGCAATGATTCGCCAGCACAGGATGCGGTGGTCCTAAAAATGAACAGTGATTTGTCGGAGCTGATTTGGAGTACTTACCTCGGAGCAGAACAAGCGGATGCGGCCAATGGCCTCCGCGTAGATGAGGTTGGGAATGTTTACGTTGTGGGGACTGCAGGTAGTTCTAACTTTCCGGTGCCCCCAGGAGGCATTCAAGCCAATTGGGCGGGTGGAGATCTCGATGCTTTTGTGGTCAAAATAGCGGCCAATGGCGCGTCACTCTTGAGTGGCACCTTCTGGGGAAGTGACAAGGATGACAAGGGAGTCATGATCGATCTTGACGCCAATGATCAACCTCATATTTTAGGAAATACCAAGGGGAATATGCCAATTACCCCCAACACTTATTTTTTCAATCAGGGCAGTTTCCAATACCTCACTGGATTCAGCACCGATCTTGACCAACTGCTTTATTCTACCGTCATCGGTAATGGCCCTGATTCTGAAGGAGGAATTTATTCGGATGCAGATTTTATTCCCGTAGCATTAATGGTAGATGATTGTGGGTCAATTTATTTTTCCAGTTATGGTGCAGTTGGTAGTCTACCAACCAGTAATGATGCTTTTTCGCAAATTGGAAATACCTATTATTTTGCCCAATTGACCCCAAACGCCAGTGAGTTGGCATTTGCCTCCTACTACGGCCAAGCAGATCATGTTGATGGAGGATCGAGTAGCTTCAATAAGGCAGGAAAACTCTATCAAGGGGTTTGCTCTTGCACTGGTTCTGTCTTGAATACCCTGACGAATGCCTGGGCAAGTAGCCAATCAACTCAATGTGATGTTGGCCTCCTGATCGTCGATTTTGAAACCAATCTCGTATTCGCCTCGGCAAATTCAACTACAGGCTTTTCGGGCAATGCCCCTTTTACCGTTGATTTTGAATTTACCGGAAGCGGAGCCAGTACCTATAATTGGGATTTTGGAACGGGAGATACGAGTACTGAAGCCAATCCCAGCTATACTTTTACCAATCCAGGAACTTACTCCGTTCGCTTGACGGCGAGTCATCCAGAAAGTTGTAATTTAAACGATACCTTTGATTTCACTATCCGAGTCTTTGGTAGTACCAGTGTAGAATCAATTGGACTTGGTGTTCCTCAGTACCAAATCAATCCCAATCCGTTGCTGCAAGAACAAGACAAGGGGACACTGGCAATTCAGGAGGCAATTGCGCAAAATTTAGACCTCAACATCTACGACAGTTACGGGAAGTTGGTCAGTCAGGAAAAAATTCAAACGGTTCCCGAACAAAAGGAATATTTGTTTGATGTGCCAGCGATGAGCGGTGTCTACTACCTAGAACTTCTTTTTCCAAAAGGACAAAGCAAAAGTCTAAAATTCGTCAAGTTGAACCATTAACTGCAGCGCATAGCTTACTCGGGGATCATCATGAACACTCCAAATAAACGAGTTTTGTTTTGTGCCCCAGTTGCCAAGTTTGAATGCCGATTGATAAGGTAAAAAGAAAAAAAATGCCTGCTGGAAGCTCTGATAAAAAGTCGGAGCTTCCCAAAATGTTTAAGCCATTACATTTCAGGTCAAAAGACTTGATTATTTGCTAACAAATCAATATTATTATAATACCAAGAATGGCTTAACAAAACTTACATTGGTCTCCTATAATTGAGAGCAAAAGATACTAATTACCTTTGGTAAATCGTTAAAAAGACAATTTTTCTCCTTTCGGCTATCGTCTTTTACGAACAAAACCCTCTTTCCCTAAATTTGTCTTAATTAGGTCAATAATAAAGGGGGCTACACACAACCCGAGTGGGTACCAGAACATTTAATATGTATAAAACTAACAAACATTGTGAAAAGCCTCAAACCTGCTGATATGACGATAACCCAAAAGATTTTGCATCTCGTGTTGCTCGTTTTCGCCGGTTCCCTGTCCTACACAGGAATGGCTCAAAAAGCATTACCCGCTGGGCATGGGCACAATCACGATCACGGAAATGATTTAGCCTTTGTAGAAAATGATGGCCAATGGAATGAAAAAGTGGCTTTCAAAGCTCCACTCGGTGGCTTAAATACGCTTTTTCTCGAAAAAAAGGGATTCACTTATCTTTTCCACGATAAAGAAGATTCGGAAGGACTACACGATCATATGCAAAAAAATGATCGTCAGGCCCCTTATTGGGTCAAGTCTCATGCTTACCGAGTACAATTTATTGGAGCAAACGAAGTTTTACCGCAAGGTAGAGACAAACGTGCTGAATACCACAACTACATTTTGGGGAATGATGAAAGCAAATGGGCCAGTGATGTTGGCTTGTTCAATAAAGTAGTCTACCCCGAGGTCTATCCCGGTATCAATTTAGAAGCGTATGACGTCGATGGCCATTTTAAATACGATTTTATCGTACAACCTGGTGCCAATTACAAGGAAATCCAATTGAATTACGAAGGAGTGGATGGGATGGAAATCAAAAATGAACAACTTCTTATTTTCACCTCTGTTGATAAAATCATTGAGTTTAGACCCTACGCCTACCAAAGAGTATACGGGCAAGAAAGGGAAGTCAAATGTTTGTACGAACTCAATGGCAACACCATAAGTTTCACCTTTCCAGAGGGTTTCAATCCCAATATCCCCGTCGTCATCGATCCAACGGTGGTCGCTGCTACGCTTTCGGGAACCAGTCTCAACAAAAACTTTGGCCATACCGCTTCTTATGATAATGCGGGAAACATCTACGTTGGTGCCCGTTCTTTCGGAATCGGCTATCCTACCAATTCTGGTTCGTTTCAGTCCAATTATGGAGGTGGAACCACGGATATTGCCGTGAGCAAGTACAATCCAACTGGTAGTAACTTGATTTATTCTACTTACATTGGAGGAAACGATGCTGATTTGCCACACAGTATCATCACGGACTTTGATCAGCAACTATACATTTACGGAACGTCTGCTTCGCTCAATTACCCTACTACTCCCAATGCTTTTCAAAGAACCTACCGAGATTCCATCGATATCATCATTACGGTCTTGAATAAGGATGGCAATGCGCTGGTCGGTTCAACTTACGTGGGGGGCAGCAATATTGACGGAACCAATACATCTGAAATCAACATCAATTATGGAGATGATTTTCGTGGAGAAATTGTCTTAGATGGGCAACGCAATGTCTACATTGCCAGTGTGACTTCCTCCCATCGTTTTCCAGTGACCAATGGCGCCTTTGATACCTCTTTCAATCCCATTGGCAATAGTTTGGCCAGAGCTCAAGATGGCGTGGTTTTCAAACTCAATAGCGATTTGTCCGTCATGCAATGGAGTACCTATCTAGGTGCTGAGCAATCGGATGCCGCAATGGGGTTGCGGGTGGATGATTTTGGCAATGTTTATGTCGTCGGAGGAGCGGGAAGTCCTAACTTTCCGGTTACGAGTGGACGGGTACAATCTAACTGGAATGGAGGCATCGCCGAAGCCTTCGTCGTTCAGCTGTCCGCCGACGGTTCCTCGATGCTCAACGGTACTTTTTGGGGCAGTTCAGGTTATGAGCTAGGTTATTTCATCGATATCGATGAGGACGATAATGTGCATATTTATGGCCAAACTACTGGTAACATGCCCATTACCCCCAATACCTATTTTCGGGAGGTCAATAGTCGACAATTCCTATCCGCTTTTGATAAAACTTTAAGTACGCTGATCTATTCTACCGTTATTGGAAACGGTCCCAACACGCCAGGAGGGCTCTATTCAGATGATTTTGACTTTGTTCCCGTCGCTTTCATGGTGGATAAGTGTAATAATATTTATTTTTCTGGCTATGGTGCCATCAGTGGTCTACCCACCACCAGTGATGCGATTAGTAATATTGGCAACACCTTTTATCTCGGTGTTCTTGATCCTAATGCCACCGCTCTATCATTTGGTACCTATTACGGTTTGGCAGATCATGTCGATGGTGGAACCAGCCGCTTTGACAAAAGTGGAACGGTTTATCAAGGGGTTTGCTCCTGTACAGGATCCATCATGAATACGAGATCCAACGCTTGGGCAACTAGTCAAAGTACGCAATGTGATATCGGCGTTTTCAAAATTGATTTTGATGTAGAGACCGTCACCGCCTTCGCTACGGCGCTGCCCGCGACAAGTGGATGTGCTCCATTTACCGTCAACTTCAGTTACACTGGAAAAGATGCCACCAGCTTCCAATGGGATTTTGGAAACGGTACTTCCAGTACTGCCGAAAACCCAATTGTTACCTTTCAAGAGGCCGGCTCTTACAATGTCGTCTTCGTTGCTTCCAATGCGGAAACCTGCAACCAAAAAGACACCTTCAACATGGTCATCGATGTATTTGATGGCAGTAGTACCCTGCTCGATACCACTATTTGTAGCACAACGCCTGCTTTATTGGTCAATGCTACGACGACCAATGCCGCCTACCGATGGAACGATGGGACCACTAATGCTTCTAAAAACATTACGAGTCCTGGAGTATATTGGGTCGAAATCACCTTGGGAGGCTGTAGCCGATTGGATTCTTTTATCATCGACTTTGCTGCACCACTTGATTTTAGTCTTGGTCCAGATTTTTCCATTTGTGATCAAGTCTCCAGTCCCATAGATGCATCCAGGGCGGACCTCGTCTATTATGAATGGGATGATGGAACAAATGATCCAATACGGATCATCAACACTGCCGGAACTTATGACCTATTTGTGATTGACGAAAATGGATGTAACGATCGAGATACCGTAGCCGTTGACTTTGGAAGTACTCCTTTCGTCGAGCTGGGGCAAAACGATACCCTCTGTGCCGGAAGTACCCAACTCCTAAATGCGACGACTCCAGATGTCATCTACAACTGGAACACCGGAGCCACAACGCCTACCATTTCCATCGATGAACCAGGAACGTACTGGGTGGAAGTTTCCAATAATGGTTGCCCCTATCGAGATTCCATCGTCATGGATTTTACGGAGTTTAACCTCAGTTTTGATCAAGCTGATGTCGCCTGTCTGGGAGATTGTAATGGTTTTTCTACTGCAGTTATTACTGGAAATACCGCTCCGTACCAATACCAATGGAATACTGGTAACCTTTCAGAATCAGAGGTGGATCTTTGTCCTGGCATTTATACTTTGACCATCACTGATGACTTCAATTGTGTATACGAAAATGAGATTGTCATTGGCGAACCTCCGGCCCTAGATCTAGACATAGCCATCGTCAATGTGGAATGTGCCGACGATCAAAATGGTTCTATTTCTATTTCCGCTACCGGAGGAGTTGGCCCCTACAGCTATGCGCTAAACGATCCGGATGACCTTCAAACCAATCCGGTGTTTGATCGCTTGTCAGGAGGCGATTACGAAATCTTTTTGCAAGATCTAAATGGTTGTACCGTCACCGAGATTGTCAACGTCTACGAGCCTCCTTTGGTCACTGTTTATGCCGGTGAAGATCGAACCATAAAATTGGGAGACGAAACCCGTTTGGTCGGTCAAGTTTTCCCTTACTTTGGTCAACTATTGGAATGGACGCCAATGGATAGCTTGAGCAATCCTTTAGATTTGATCACCACCGCTCAACCCACCTCCACGACCCTCTACAATCTATCGGTTACCGATACCATTAGTGGTTGTGTACTCGCCGATGATGTACTGGTACGGGTGGATAAAGTTCGAGAAGTCTACATTCCCAATGCTTTCTCTCACAATGCTGACGGAACAAACGATTATTTCTATGTTTTTGCTGGTGAGGGCGTCCGTAGGGTACTTCGCTTCAAAATATTTGATCGCTGGGGAGAGGTAGTTTTCGCTGCCGAAAATGTAGAACCCAATACGTTCAAACATGGTTGGGATGGGACTTTCAAAGGACAAGCAATGAATCCCGGAGTGTTTGTTTATTTTGCCGAAGTAGAGTTTATCGACAATGAGGTTATCTTTTACGAGGGAGATGTGACCCTGCTAAAATAGGTGGACAACGAAATTTAGTCTTCCCAAAGCACCTGTTTCGAAATCGAAACAGGTGCTTTTTCGTTTTATTCAATCCCTAAAAATACTCGGTGTACCAACACCGCTCGTTCGCTAATTTCGACTAAAATTGGTCGAGTTCTACTATTCCCCAAGCATTCGTGATGGTTCTCTACCTACTATTAGGTATGCCGTTATGACGAATTTTTAGTATTTGTTTAGAATAAGTCTAGATAAATTTCCTTCCTCTTGGTTCTCCCCTTTTATTTGCACCATAAAAAAAACGATAATTATGAAAAGACTTTACATTTTACTTATTAATATTTGTTTCATCACCAACCTCAGTGCACAGGAAGTTGATCTTGTGTCCGTAGGTGCCTCCTATGCTGAGCAGACCTATTACACCATTGAAAGTGGAGCAACCATGTCCCATTCCAATGAAATTTGGGATCTTGCTTTTATTACAAGTCCAGGAGGATACGGTATCTCAATTAATGAAGCGGTGGGGCTTTCCTTCGGGCCGCCCCTACCACAATTGGAGCTTTATCTGGTTAACTCTACTGATTTTGATAATGTAGACACTTCCGGAATGAACCGCATTTACAACAACGAATCTTCTTGGGGAGAAGGGGCATTCAATAATGTCAACGACCCTAACAATGCATTCGATTTGGGATGGGGAACCTACAATCCAGGAAACAATCAGGTGACTGCCTCCCGAGTATTTGTCATCAAATTGAGAAGTGGTGAACACAAAAAAATAGAAATTCTTTCTTTAATCGGAGGAGTTTATACTTTTCGATATGCAGATTTGAACGGGGCTAATGAAACGACTCAGACAGTTGCGAAAGCAGATTTCGAGGGTCGTTCATTAGCTTACTTTTCTTTTGAAGAAGAAGCGGCTTTGGATCTGGAACCCGAAAAGTGGGATCTACTCTTTACTCGCTATTCCACTCCATTGGACGATGGAACACCTTTCCCACTCAACTACATCGTAACGGGTGTACTTTCAGGTGCAGGTGTTGAAGTGGCACAAGCAGACGGTATCGATCCTCAAAGCGTAAACTATCTCGACTATGAAGATAATTATATTACGGAACTCGATGAAATTGGCTTTGATTGGAAAGACTTTGACCTAGGAACTTTCCAGTGGAGTCTCATTAATGATCGAGTTTATTTCGTCAAGACTGCGGAAAGTGCTTTGTGGAAGCTACAGTTCATCGATTTTGAAGGTTCCTCTACGGGTACATCTGCCCTTCTCAAGACTTTTGAAACCCAGCTGACCAGCACCGAAGAGGCTTACGAAAATCTTACTTCCTTTGAAATTTTCCCTAATCCTGCCAAAGACTTTGTCAACGTAGCATTAGAGTTGAATAGCAACGTTAGGGAAGGAAATATCGTTATTACTAATGCCCTCGGGCAGTTGGTTCTTTCCCGCAAAGTCAGCTTGCAAAGCGGCTTTAACGTAGAAACCATAGCATTGCCTTCATTGACCGCTGGTGTTTATCAGCTCAGTCTACAATTGGAGACAGAGCAAATCACACAACCTTTGATCATCAAACAATAGATATAAAGATGCGATTTCTCACGAAGATAACATTTGTTCTAATAGTACTCTTCTCTATCGGTGCTTGTCAGCAAAACCAAAGTAGCTCTGCTACCACTTCTACTTCTGATGAAGCAACCAAAAGCCAACGCATTGTCTCTCTTAGTGGCCTCCTAACAGAAGTATTATTTGAACTGGGTTATGGCGACCAAATCGTTGGAAGAGACGTCACCAGCACTTATCCTGCGGAGGCGCAAGCACTTCCCGATCTTGGCCACGTTTCAAAGCTCAATGTTGAAGCCATTCTCGCTCTAAAACCCGATGTTATCTTCGTTGAGGAATCTCAGAAAAGTAAAGCAACCCTGACTCAGCTGAGTCAAGCGGGAATCGAATTAATTTTTGTCTCTACGAGTTTTTATATAAGTAACGCAATTAATGCTGCCCGAGTCATCGGGCAGCATTTGCATACTGATCCACAAATCATCGACCAGATGGCGCAAAAGATTGAAGCGGATAGTCTTCAATTGGTCGAACAAATAGCCAAGTACTCCGAGCAACCCAAAGTGCTCTTCATCTATGCTCGAGGAGCTGGTCGATTGATGGTTGCAGGAAAAAACACCTCTGCTGCTGCCATCATCGAAAGAGCTGGAGGAAAAAATGCCATTCAATCCTTTAGCGATTTTCGGGCCCTCACTCCAGAGGCCCTCATCGAAGCTTCTCCCGAAGTCATTCTCATGTTTACCAGTGGATTGGCCAGCTTGGATGGAAAATCAGGGCTAGAACAAATCACCGGTATTCCACAAACACCTGCCTTTAAAAACAACCGGATCATTGCGATGGATGGACATTATTTGACAGCATTTGGACCACGAATCGTTCAAGCCGCTATTGAATTATCAAATAAAATGCATCAGAAACAATCATGATGGATTCTTGGCGATCTATTTTTTTTTCTTTACCATTTTTAAGTGGACTGCTCATTGTAATAATGATCAGTGCACTGTGTTTTGGGGCCTATGCATTAAATGTCAGCGAAATCTGGGCCTCTGTGGTTCATCAGACAAATGAACAAGCTCATTTTTTAATCCTCAATATTCGCTTGCCCAGAATTCTTCTAGCGGCAGTAACGGGAGCAGGGTTGGCCATTGCGGGAGCAGCCATCCAAGGTTTGTTTCGCAACCCATTGGCTGATCAAACCCTGATTGGAGTGACCAGCGGGGCGATGTTATTTGCGGTATTGGCCATTGTTTTTATGGGTTCTTTTCTCGCCAGTTTGTCTGACTTTTTTCGCCAGTCCATTGTAGCCATCTTTGCCTTTATTGGAGGATTGATTACCACTTATTTCGTTTATTTTCTCGCAAAAAAAGAAGGCAAAACCTTGGTGATGACCATGCTTTTGGCAGGCATCGCCATCTCGGCATTTGCTGCGGCAATCACTGGTATTTTTATTTACATTTCTGATGAGGCACAACTCAGAGACATTACCTTTTGGAGCTTGGGGAGTTTTAGTGGAGCCAGTTGGGTACAATTGCTCATCATTGCCCCCATTACCCTTATTGGATGTTTTCTTTTGCATCGTTATGCCCGATCCTTAAACGCCATTCTATTGGGTGAAAAAGAAGCCGTTTATCTAGGAATATCCGTAGAGCGGGTCAAATCAAATATTATTTTTCTGACGGCGATGATTGTTGGAGTTTGTATCGCTATGAGTGGAATTATCGGTTTTGTGGGCTTAATTATCCCGCATTTTCTTCGATTATTACACAGTACAGATTATCGCTATTTACTGAGAAGCTCCGCATTGCTCGGTGCCATATTTTTAGTATTGGCAGATACCCTTGCTAGGACCATTATTGCTCCGGCAGAGTTGCCTATTGGTATCCTTACGGCAATTATTGGCGCTCCTTTTTTCTTATGGCTCTTATTACGTACACAAAGAGAAAAGCTCGTGGCATGGTAAGGGTCGATGACATAACAGTATGTAAAGGCAAAAAAGAGATCATTCGAAACATTTCATTTGATCTTCACCCCGGTAAGATTGTCGTGGTCGTAGGGAAAAATGGTGCTGGAAAAACAACTCTCCTGGAAGCTCTAACAGGAGGTAATGTTTTGCAAAAAGGCCAAATCCAATGGGATGAACAGGCGCTCAGTACATTAAATTTGAAAGAACTGGCCATCCGTCGTGCCGTATTGACCCAAAACGTACAAGTTAATTTTCCGATAGTCGTCAAAGCCTTGGTTGGCATGGGTGCCTACGTAGCGCCCCAATTCATCCCCAAAACCAAAATCGACCGTTTGATTCAACACGCGCTAGAAGAAGTGGAGATGTACGATTTTAAAGATCGAATCTTCATGAATCTTTCCGGTGGTGAACAAAAACGCGTACTTTTAGCCAAATGTATCGTTCAACTCAACTGTTGTCACTGGGCAGATATTCCCAAATACCTCTTTCTAGACGAACCAACGGCTAGTTTGGATATTCAACAGCAGTATCGATTAATTGATTTGATCAAACGCTGGGTTCAACGTAGGAATATTGGTGTCTTTGCCGTCTTGCACGACCTCAATATCGCTGCCCAATTTGCTGATGAGATTATCATGCTGAATGAAGGAGTTATTGCAGAGCGAGGACGTCCAGAGGCGGTATTTACCCCAAATAAGTTGAAACAATACTGTTAATGCCCAGTACTTGT
>JBCCSR010000004.1:0-22625 GCA_039199865.1 Bacteroidota bacterium | reverse complement strand
CAATATTGCTATTATTTATTTCTGATTGCTACATTTAACAAAGCAATTATTGCTAGTATTTTACAAATGCTTACCGCACCGCAAAGTTGTTCAGTGCTATCTATCGTTTGCTCCAATTCGTGCTTGAATGGCCAATAATTGCGTCATAGTTTTTTTTGCATTGTATCTTCTTTTATTCTGATTGGGCTTTTTTATCGGTTCAGTTTTAACGAACTGGTTCCCTATATTTTCCGAATAAAATTCACAATCCCCTTCGATCGAAAGGTCATTGCGCTAGCGTTTCGCAAGTAATTTTTATTTTTTATACAAATATTAATGATATTCCAACTAAAATTGGGTAAGTTTGTTATACAAATATTAATGATATTGAAATTATGGCAAAGAACTTAGGACATCTAGAGGAGAGCATCTTATTGATGGTGATGATTTTGGAAGAGGCCTATGGCGTTTCGGTGGCCGAGGCGTATGAACAGCATACCAACAATAGCATATCTATTCCCGCAGTGCATACGGTACTAAAAAGGTTGGAGGGGAAGGGGATGGTAAAATCAAGCATGGGGGCGGCAACGCCAGAGCGGGGAGGTCGTCGCAAAAGAATATTCGAGGCGACGCCCTATGGATATAAGATCATTGCAGAAATCCGAGACAATCGAACCCGTCTTTGGTCCTTGATTCCAAAGCTGGAGTAAACGCTTGGCTGTAACCTATGGGAATGCCTCCGTTTTTTGTCTTGCGCAAAATAATATTTGTTCACTTTCGCTCAATCATGAAAATCCAAACCTACTCCTAGATGTATCGAAAATGAAGAAAAAAAAATCAGAAGATGCGGCCGTCAATCCACCCAAATGGGCCAATCGTTTCTTGAACTGGTATTGTGCTCCAGCACTCTTGGATGAGGTTGAAGGAGACTTGTACGAAGTGTTTTTCGTACGGGTAAAAAAATATGGACGGCGAAAGGCCCAGCTCTTGTACGTCAAGGAAGTGTTGTTGTTCTGTAGACCTACTTTTTTTAAGCAACTAAAACCAACCATTATGCCTAGTTTGTTTTGGAATTACTTGAAAATGGCCACGCGTAATCTCTTTCGCCAAAAGGGCTATTCGTCCATCAATATTGCCGGTTTGGCCATTGCCCTGGCCATGACTTTGCTCATGCTCCTTTGGGTACAAGACGAATGGAATACCGATAAATTCCATGCCAATGGAGACCGGATTTTTTTACTAAAACGAACCGTTCCTCTGGCCAATGGGACCGTCAGTGTCGAAGCTAAAGTGCCTTATCCACTCTTGCAGGCCGTAGCGGAGGAACTACCGGAGATAGAGCAGTTCATCACCATTGGTTGGGACGAAGAGCGAACATTGGACAATGGAGAAAAAAAGTTTAGGGCCAATGGTGCTGCTGCCAATGTGAGTTATTTTACCTCCTTTTCTTTTCCAGTTCTGGCCGGAAAGATCGAGCGACTAGACGAAGAACCGATGGCCATTGCGATTTCCGAATCGTTGGCCCACAAGTTTTTTGGCGAACAATGGTCCTCCAAGGCGATTGGTACGAGCATTAGCTTAAATGATATCGGTGATTTTTCCGTTAGTGCCGTGTTTAAAGATTTTCCTAGCAATTCTTCGATTCAACAAGATTTCATTTACTCGATTGACAATTTTGTACAAAGACACGAGTGGATGTTGAATTGGAGGAATTCAGGCATGGAAGGGGCTTTGCTATTGGCAGAGGGAGCCAATCCAGAAGAGGTCACTCAAAAAATTGAAAAGCGCTATCAAGCGCAGCAAGAGGGGGCATTGACTGAAGGTTGCATTTTACAAAAGTTTGAAGACAACTATCTGTATGGTCAGTTCGATGAACGGGGAATAGCGGTGGGAGGTCGTATTGAATACGTACAAATGTTTGCTTTTGCCGCTTTGTTATTGTTGCTCATTTCCTGCATTAATTTTGTCAACTTAGCCACTGCCAGAGCTTCTAAGCGCGCCAAAGAAGTGGGGGTGAGAAAGGCCATCGGTGCAGGCCAAACTTCCTTGGTAACCCAGTTTATGGTAGAGGCCGCCATGATTACTTTGATATCGGTTGGGCTAGGATTGTCCTTGGCTCAACTGGCTTTACCCGAAGTACAGTTGATGACCGAGAAGCTATTGCAATTTGATTATTCCCTACCGATGTTTTGGGGAGGTATTGGGCTGATTCTGTTATTGGTTACTGTATTATCGGGTACTTATCCTGCTTTTGTGCTGTCTTCTTTTCGACCCATCGAGGTGCTCAAGGGCAAGCTACAAACTCAATCGAAAAGTATGGGTTTGCGAAAGGGCTTGGTCATCGTGCAGTTTGTGTTAGCTTTGTTGTTGGTAGTGGGGGCCTTTGTCATTAAAGAGCAAGTGCAATACATCCAGCACAAGCATTTGGGGATCAGCAAAGACAATTTGATTGTCATCGAAAAAGATATGGAGATAGCGGAGAATTACCAGATCCTGAAAGATAAATTGTTGCAGTCACCGGGCATTGAGAACATAACGATTGGCCCGACTACTCCCATTGATGTTCCTTCCTCTTCAAGTGGAGTGTCTTGGCCTGGAAAGCGAACAGAAGACAAAAATCAGGAATTCCGCTATTTCTGGTCTTCAAGTAATTTTTTGGAGACGGTCAATATTCCCTTGGCAGCGGGTCGTTTCTACCGAGAAGATGCACCCTTCGATACGACCAGCATTGTGTTGAACGAAAAAGCCATTGAGGTGATGGGCTTGGAAGATCCCGTTGGAAAATCCATTCAGTGGTGGGGACGCCAAATGCAGATCATTGGCGTAGTGGAAGACTTTCACATTCAATCCCTGTATGAGGACATGCAACCCTTGGCCATTTTCTTGTCTACCAACGCGAGAGGCCTTTTGGTAAAAGCAAAAGAAGGGGAAATGAAAACGGCAGTGGCCAGTTTACAAGATGTATTTCAGGAGGTATTACCGGACTTTTATTTGCATTATAGTTTTGTAGATGCGGAGTATCAGCAACGATACAAGGCGGAGGTGTTGACCGGAACACTTGCCAATTATTTTGCCCTCATTTCCATTTTTATTGCCTGTTTGGGATTATTGGGCCTGTCTACTTTCTTAGCCGAACAAAAAACAAAAGAAATCGGGATCAGAAAAGTATTAGGTGCATCCACGAGTCATCTAATTGGTCTTTTATCTAAAGACTTTCTGCTCTTGGTCGGAATGGGCCTGATCATTGGCATCCCCGTTGCTTGGTATTTGCTCGATGATTGGCTGACCAATTTTGCTTATGCCATCGAGTTAAAATGGTGGATGTTTGCCTTACCGGTTCTGCTGGCCATTTTCATAGCAGGCATCACCATTGGTGTTCAGGCCGCGAGGGCTGTTCTCAATAATCCGATTGAAGCCCTGACAAGCGAGTAAGTTTTGCTTTACAAGCAACCATGTTGTTTGGGGATTGCTTGAAAATTGATGATTGCTAGCTTGCAAACTTTTATTGACGTCACTAAAATTTTGAAACATGCGCCTGCTCTTTTGCTACTTGCTCCTATCTCTATTGCCGACCTACACGGTGCTACATGCTCAGAAAGTAAGCGAGCAGCTCAAGTATCTCGGACAAGAGCCACCTGGTCTAATCCCTGAGGTATTCGCCCCTGGTCTCATCTCCAAAAATGATGCATCAGAGTTTGGTTCAGTATTCAACAAAGATGCAACGACTTTTTTCTATGCCGTCGATAACAACGGAAAAGCTGAGATCAGGTATTCAGCACTGAGGGGAAATAAATGGAGTAGCCCGCAAACCCTATTCGCTCACGAGGCATACGGTTTCAACGATCCTTTCCTTTCTCCCGATGAAAAGCGATTGTATTTCATCTCACAGAAGGCATCAGAGGGAGCGGGAGCGAAAAGGGATTATGATATTTGGTATGTTGAAAAACAGCACGATTCCTGGTCCGAACCCATTAATGCGGGCCCCAATATCAATTCGGGGAAAGATGAATATTACATTTCATTTACCCGAGAGGGGACCATGTATTTTTCTTCCAATAAAAATACTCCTAAGAAAGAAAGGAGTAGCTTTGATATTTATTCTTCTAAAAACATCAATGGACAATTTCAACCCGCCGTCCAGCTTGGCCCCTCGGTCAACACTTCCAATTATGAAGCGGATGTGTTTGTCGCACCGGATGAATCGTACCTCATTTTTTGTGCAAGACGTCCCGAGGGATTGGGCAGGGGGGATCTGTATATTAGTTATAAAAACATTGATGGGACTTGGACCAAAGCCATTAACATGGGAAACAAAATAAATACTGCAAAACATGAACTGTGTCCTTTTGTGTCCATGGATGGGAAATACTTTTTCTATACCAGCAACCAAGATATTTACTGGGTCAGTACAAAAATCATCACTGAGCTAAAAGAAAAAATAAAGGATTAGGTACTTAGGTGCCTGATCGCTAAGTCACAACGATTTTACCCGTCTTCTTGTATTTATGCTCTATCCAGAGCTATTTTCTGCATTGGATAACGTTTCTCTTTTTAAAATTTGCAAGCCTTATGTTTTGAGACGATGGCCTCGTTGCCATTGTGCTTTCTCTCATTGTTTTTTGATGGATTTTTTTTGCTATTATTTGAATATCAATGACTTGTATGGTTGGGGTTTGGGGCTAACCTGTCTTTTTGATTCAAATTTGTAGCTCAAAAAATAGGAGGATCAGTAACTACAGGTTGGGAAGCGCAACATTTCACC
The DNA here is from genome assembly GCA_039199865.1 of Bacteroidota bacterium. Lineage (GTDB taxonomy): Bacteria > Bacteroidota > Bacteroidia > Chitinophagales > Saprospiraceae > JALZUU01. Next base: position 17,884 of record JBCCSR010000004.1, on the reverse strand, counting down.
TCATTTAGAAATGACGATAACGTACCATTTTCGGACGATAAGTTGACGGCAATTTTATCAATTATATTCAATTTTATCACCATCAATTCTAATAGAAATTGTTGGACAATGTTAAAATGCTTGATGCAATTTCTAACCTATTTTTTAACCTTCTAAACATATGTGTATTATGAAAAAATCAATTTTTGGACTTTTTCTAGGACTTGGTATGCTTTGCTGTTTGGGCATGATGCAAAATGATGCGAAAGCGGATGTTGGACTTGGTGTGGTGATTTGGTACAACTGGAACAACCCTCCTGGTAACGGTGGATTGAATCCATTACAAGGAGGTGGAGTGACTGCGGGTGGTGTTGCCGTTGGAGGCATTGGAGGTTATGTTGCTGCGGGTGGTCTTGGTGGTGCTGCGGGTGGTCCTTTGGGAGCTGCTGCGGGCGCCGCGGGAGGTGCTCTTTAGAAAGCATTCCCAATAGTAGGCTACTAAATGGTACTGTTTTACTAGTGACCAAACTCATCAATTGATTGACGCATTTCAACACGTTTAAGAAATTAAGACAAAAGTCGGAATATCAATTCTCAACCATTGTAATGCTCATTACGGATCACTGGAAGATCAATGGCTCCAGTAGCCTACTACATCTTTTTTTAAACTTTAATCACTAGATGGTGAAATATAAATCAGAACTATTTTCTCTCTTTATTTTTCTGTTGGGAATGGTACTCGCTTTTGTTGTCATCAGCAACTCAACTGCTATGATGGAAGGTACGGCGATGCCGCGCGTAAACGTAGACGAAATATTGGAGCGTTTTGATCCAGGAGCCTATCCTTTTATTACCATCCTAGTCAATAATCTGCTGGTAGCATTATTAATTCTGGGCCTTGGTTTTATCACGGGAGGAGCGGGGGCGCTCATTATTTTATTTTTCAATGGCTATTTGTTTGGCTTGATCTGTGTTTTGGGACTTTCTTCCATGGATCCTTTTACTTTTGTGATCAAGCTCTTACACGGGCCCACCGAGATATTCGCTTTTATTTTGTGTAGTGCAATGGCCCTACGGGGCTTTCGTTTTTATCGAGCTTTACTGGAAAAACAAGTTTTTCAGACTCATCTTATTCCCAATAAAAAAGAACTTTTACTGCCCATTATTTTAATTGTATGCTCCGCATTAATTGAATCCATATGTCTAAAGTATTAGCTCAAAAGTCCGGCTTGTTGGTGTATTACCTATTGGCATATATGGCTGCTATCTTGCTCACTGGAGGCTATAAAATTTATGTGATGACTGCTACCCAAGAACACTATGTCGTTTCTACCCGCTTGGGAGCAGCAATGAGTCTGTTGATTTCCGCCTTATTCACCTGTGCGATTTTGGGGCTCATCATTTGGCTGTGTTTCCAAATCAATATGGTATTTCAACTAAATATTGAAAAGACCGATTTTATCAATGCCATGACCACCTTAATCGTCGTATTGATTGTTGCGGAGTTTGCCAAGTCCTTGGCTACTTTTTGCTATTTGGGAGAGGAAATGGTAAGCATTGATATGTTTAATGAATTTGGAAAACAATTGGCTGCCACCCAATGGTATGGTCTAGTAACGAAGATCAATATGGCTGCCTATGTCTTGGGGGCAATCGTTTTTGGCTTTGAACTCAAATCAATGGTAAAGGAGCTCTCGTTGGGCCAAGCCACCATGATCAGTCTGTTTATCTTGTTTGCTTTGTGGATTCCCAATGTTGACGTGTCTGCCTATTTTTAAAGTCTAGGACAATTGGGTCGATAAATACTCCGGACAAGAGGAGTCCCCCTCGATTACTTTTTGACCATCACCGGATTGGTCCAACTGATCACCTCATAATTGCTTTGGTGGAGCCAGGAAGTGACCTGCCCACCCCAATTTCCTTTGGTGTCTTTTTTAAATAAAATGACATCAGACTGGATCGGAATATTCTCCTTTCGATGGATAAAGCCATGCTGATCAAACAAGGTCGCTTTGAGTGAGCCATCCTCGTTTTGAGTAATGGATCTGATGATGCCAACATGTCCATAGCCCTTTTTGCTGCGATTAAAATGCATGGAAACAATTGCGCCCACCACCGGAGGATACACAGATCGTTGATTGCTAAAATTTTCAAGCCGGATCTGATAATTGCCCAGAGCAGGACTATTTCCTATTTTAGAGCGGTATCTTTGGGCAATATTATGAGCCAAATCTTTAGCATGTCCCAGGCCTTGCCCAATTTTAGATGGAATACCGTAGACATCACTGAGAAATCGGTGAATGAGCTCGGTACATTGATATTTTCTATTGGTTTTTCTGGCACCATTGGAATAGGCAGTGACGCCATGGTAAGATTCTATTTTGCTACCAAAAGTACCCCAAACCATCTCCTTCGGCGCTGCTTCAGGAGTAAGCGAAAGAAACTGTTTGTCCTCTACGAAAACCACCGATGCGGTCGTGTCTCTCGGCCCAATTGCTTGACCATTGGCCTTGACCAAGATTTGGGCATGAGCTAAGGGGGAAGACAGAAAATAAACCATGATGAGACGCGCAAAGCTCGATCGTAATTTTTTCATAGGCTAAAAATATTAAGTTTTGGTCAAAATGAAACGGAAATTTATACCTTAACTTTGGGAATCTTAGAGGACCCCTTCCTATTTCTACCACAAAAATAGGCCAGTTGTTCAAGCAAAATGATGCCCCACTTGGCGCTGCAGTTTCCACCATCAACTTCCACCGTCAAATTAGCGGTATCCCGTTCAATGGTTCAAAAAACCCTGATTTTCAATCTTTTCAATATTGGTTCGGGAAAGCGTTCAAAAGCCGAAATCCAAACTTAATTCTTTTAGGAGGCTTTAAAAATGCCTTTTTATTGGAATAAGTTCACAATCTGAAAATGTTTTTCTATATTTGAGGAGTAGCATAGAATAGCATAGTACAAAAATAACAAAGCAATATATATTATGTTTTCTTATACTATTTAGCCCGACCATGATTACCGTATTCGATAAAATACAAGAGTTAGAGGACATCTCCCGTTTGTCTAAGCACGAGCAGCTGGTCAACGGCATCATCAATGCCATTGATGAACGGATCTTAGTACAGGGCAATATGTTGCCCTCGGTTAATAATATGGTTAGAGAATTGGGTTTCGCCAGAAAAACGATCGTCAAAGCTTATACTGACCTCAAAGAACGGGGCATCGTCGACTCCAGGAAACGACTCGGTTATTTCATTGCCAACGAATCGACTGGGCAAACGGTCAAGGTAGCGCTGCTGCTCTATGGTTTTCACGCTTTCCAAGAGCGTTTCAACAATACTTTCGGTGCTGCCCTGGGAGAAAATATTCAGGTCGACATCTTTTTTCACTACGATAATCTCGAAGTTTTTGAGACCATTTTGTCCAATATCAGTGGACAATACGGCATGTACGTGGTGGCGCCCATTCAAAGGCCCAAAGCACATGCACTCCTACAAAACATCTCTCCTAAAAAACTTTTACTGGTGGATCGGTACCTCGATCTTGGTCCAGAATATTCCTACGTTACCCAATCTTTTGAAGAACCAATGTATCAGACGATGCTGGAACTCAAGCAGGTTTTGCTAGCATACGATCGTTTCGTTCTTTTTTACCATGATCGAGAATACTATCCCGTTGGTTTGCTTAAGGCCTTCCAGAAATTCATGGTTGGCCATCAGCTGAATAGTGAAATTCGGGATCATTACGATCCGGGATCTCTGGAGAAGGGAACGGTTTATTTTACACTGGGAGACAATGACTTATGGGAATTATTGAAAGATTGCAAAGAAAAAGGATGGACTTTGGGCAAAGATATCGGGGTCTTATCTCATAATGACAGTACAGTAAAAGAAATCATTAGCGATGGCATCACTACGTTTTCAACTGATTTCCGGCTGATGGCCCAGGAAGCGGCCAATTTTGTATTGACTCGACAGGAAGTACAAAAGAAGATCCCAAGTTTGCTGATTAGGCGTAAATCGCTTTAAAATACAAAACGGACCATTTAATTCCTTAACCAAAAACGTGTATATGAAATAAAAATTTAGACTACTACTCACACAAAAAAGCAACTCAGTCCTATCAGTAGACAGAAGAGAGTTGCTCATCATTAATTAATTGTTAAACGTAAAAGTAAGATGAAACAATCAACTACCCAAATTGCTGGGTGGCAAAGCACCATATTTTGGGCTCCGCCACAGGCAATGCAGACGAGCCTGCTCTGCTTTTTCCTGCTCGTCTTTCTCATTTCTCCACTTTACAGCCATGGCACTAAAACTGGTCCTCTGCTCGATCTCGTCGAGAAGCAGTCGATCAGTGGAACGGTTAAGGACGCAACTGGGGAAGTGTTAATTGGTGTAAATGTACTTGCCAAAGGAACGACTGTTGGTACCGTCACTGATTACAATGGAGCCTACCAGCTCGATGTGGCCGATGACGTGACAACCCTCGTTTTTTCCTACACAGGGTATAAAGGTGTGGAAATCGAAATCAGTGGACGTAGCCAGATTGATGTGGTGATGTCTTTAGATGAAGAAGTCTTAGACGAAGTCGTGGTGGTCGGTTATGGAACCCAGCGCAAAGTCGATTTGACTGGAGCCGTAGGTTCTATCGGAGAGGAAGAAATTTCCAAAGTAGCAGTACTCACCGCTGACCAAGCCCTACGAGGTCGTCTTTCCGGTGTACAATTGTCTAACCGGAGTGGTGCACCAGGTTCTCCCATCAATGTACGCATCAGAGGGGTCGGCACCACGGGCAATAACCAACCCCTTTGGGTGGTCGACGGAGTGCCCATCGTCCAAACCACCAATATTACCGTCAATACGGCAGCCAATACAGAGGGAAATCCATTGGTAGGGATCAACCCCAGTGATATTGAGTCTATCGACGTCCTCAAGGATGCATCTGCGGCGGCAATTTATGGAGCACGTGCCGCCAACGGAGTCATTATCGTAACGACCAAACGTGGAAAAGAAGGTCGGACGACTTTGACCTATGATGCTTATTACGGCGTACAGTCGGTACGTCAGAAATTTGATGTCCTCGATGTGGCTCAATACGTTGACTTACAAAGTGAGCTGGGCAGAGATTTTGACCGATATTCTGGACAAGCATTTGTCGATTGGCAGGATGCGGTGTTTAGTAATGCGGGCATGCAAAACCACAGTTTGACGGCTAGTGGAGGAACGGAAAAAATGAATTTTAGTGTATCCGCAGGTTATTTCCGACAAGATGGTATTGAACTAGCGACCGCTTTCGAACGGTATTCGGTAAAAGCCAATGCAGATATCAAAGTGGGCGACCGCATTAAAATCGGGGAATCACTGAACGTCAGTTTTTCTGATCGCTTGGTTCAATCGGAGCCCGGAAGAGCCCCCGCTTTTCTCGCCGCGCAAAATGCACCCTTTGTTCCTGCCTTTGACAACAATGGTGATTTCACCGTCATCACTCCCGGGATTGAGGGCAACGCCGGTGATGCTTTTGGAACAACTACGCAGATTGCCGGATTGAATGATTTGAGCATCAACGAGACGCGCGTGCTGTCTCGCCGGGTATTGGGAAGCATTTACGCTGAGCTTGAAATCATCAAAGGCTTGAAATACAAAATTTCGGGTGGGGTTGATTACAACATCGGTCAAGGAAGTTGGTTCCAAAATCGCTATGAATTTGGGGGCAATGCCGGATCCAACAATTCTCGACTTCAGGTGGTATCTAAGCCGACGGAGTTGACCACCAATGTCGTCAATACTTTGACTTACTCCAAGACATTTGGCAAGCATGATCTGACCATTCTCGTAGGGCACGAGGAAACCAATTTTGAATTTGATCGTCTCCGCGGACAAGGACGAGGCTTTCTCAGTGATCAGGTAACACTGGTCAATACGGCTGCTACTTCCGCAGTTGGACAAGAAGCAGATCATTGGGCTTTACGCGGATATCTCGGACGGATCAATTATACTTATGATCGCAAGTACTTGTTTACTTTGAATGCTCGACAAGACATCACTTCTCGTTTTTCTTCTGACAACCGAAGTGATTTCTTCCCTTCCGTTTCTGTGGGATGGCGTTTGAGCGAAGAACCTTTCCTCGCCAATAGCAGTGCCATTGATGAATTGAAAATTCGTGCGGCTTGGGGACAATCTGGCAACCAGTTTACGGGAACCAACTTTGCTTACATCAGTACGCTTGGTCTGACCTCACTCTACGTTTTGGGTTCTGGTCAAACCATCGAGGCCGCACCGACTCCATTTGTCTTTGCCAATCCTAACTTGCAGTGGGAGGTCAGTACGCAGATGGATTTTGGGGTGGATGTCCGTTTGTGGGAAGGCAAATTGGATTTCAGCATTGATTACTATCGCAAGAAGACCTCTGATATTTTGGTGGGCTTACCGATTTCTGCGGTTTCCGGATTTTTGTTGCCTCCTGATGTCAACTCCGGTGAAGTGCTCAACAGCGGATTTGAGTTATCTGCTTTGTACCAAAATTCCTTTGGAGATGTGAAATACAATATTTCGGGCAACCTCACTACCGTAAACAATGAGGTCCAATCGCTTGGCGAAAATGCCAACGCCATCATCACCGGATACTTTGGCGCTCAGACGCACCGAACCACTGTTGGCTTCCCCATTGGTCATTTCTTTGGTTATCAAACCGACGGCATTTATCAAAACCAATCTGAAGTAGATGCGGCATTGCCCGATCAGTCGGGTACACCAGATGTTGGAGACATTCGCTTTGTAGATGTCAATGGCGATGGAGAAATTACTCCCGAAGATCGTACCGTTTTGGGGAGCCCCATTCCAGATCTATTTTATGGTTTCAACCTTGGAGTCGAGTACAAAGGCTTTGACTTGAGTATTTTCCTACAGGGAGCTTCTGGCTTGAAAGTCTACAATGCCGTTCGGGCAACGATGGAAGGCATGGTGGGTACCAACAATCAATTTGCTAGTGTCGCAGATCGTTGGACACCAAGCAATCCAAGCACAACGATGCCCAGAGCGACTGTGGCTGATCCAAATGCTAACCGACGTTTTTCTGATCGTTGGGTGGAAAGCGCTAGCTACTTGCGTTTGCAAAATATTCAGCTGGGTTACACTTTGTCGAATGATTTGGTGCAGAAGATTGGCAATGGTTTCTTTACCAGTCTACGCTTTTACATTGCGGTGCAAAACCTGGCCACCTTTACCAGTTATTCTGGACTGGATCCAGAAGTGACGCGTGGATTTAGTTTCCAAAAAGGAGAAATGCCCTTGGCTACCGGACAAGATGATGGATTTACACCTACCCCCAGAATTGTTCAATTTGGTGGTAGAATCACTTTTTAATTTCAAATTCTTTAAAATCGAAGAATCATGAAAAAAAATATTTTTTTACTCTTCACAGTTGTAGCTTGCGGAGTCTTGCTTTTCCCCAGATGTAATAATCTGGACCTGCAGCCCCTTGATGCCATTACTGAAGAAGCGTTTTACCAAACAGCCTCCGATTTCAAAGGAGCCATACTCGCTTCCTATTCTTCCATGCAAAGTTTGAACGGAACGAGTACAGAAAATCTGGGAGAGCGAGCGGAATGGTGGAAAATGACTTTGATGACAACCGACGATGCTACTTTTGATGATCAGCAAGCGACTGATCCTGCGACGAGCATCAACATGGATAATCTCAATTTTTTACCCACAGATATCGCTTTCCAATCCGTATTTACTCATCTCTATCAAGGGATTTTTCGATCCAATTTGGTGATCGAAAAATTGGGAGAGGAAAATGAATTGACGGAAGATGAAAAAACAGCATTCGAAGCAGAAGCACGTTTCCTTCGTGCTTGGTACCATTTCCAGTCGTACAAATTCTGGGGAGGGCAAGGACCATTGGTCTTGGCAACGCGAAGAGATATCAACGATATTCCTTTACCCAATTCTACTCCCGACGCAACTGTTCAGTCGATTGTCGATGATTTTACCTTTGCGGGAAATAATTTGCCAATGACTTGGGATGATGTGAATCTCGGTAGAGCTACTGCTTGGGCCGCCAAGTCTTACGTTGGCAAAGTACAATTGTACGCCAAAAATTACGGTGCTGCGGCTACTGCTTTCGAGGAGGTGTACAACAGTGGTCCTTACAGTTTGATGTCCAATTACGAAGATGTCTTCTCTTTCGATTTTGAAAACAACAGTGAGTCTGTTTTTGAAATGCAGTACGGTTCCAACTCCGATGACAATGGTTGGGTTTTAGACGATAACCATACGGAAAATTTCAAAGCCTCACAGGGAATCATGCGCGCTTGGTGGCAAGATGCAGGAAGAGGGGCACCTGGTGGTGGACTGGGAATTTACGTGCCCACTACGGAATTGATCAATGCCTTTGAAGATGGCGATCCTCGCAAAGCAACCAATATCTACACCGATGGAGATACCTATTATGCCCTGGGGGTCGAAACGGCTTATGACCCCATTTGGTCTCCTAGTGGTGCGACCATGAGAAAGTACCGTGGAATCAATGTACCCAAAATGAATCCGGTCAACTTCGCGATTGATTACAACAATGAGCGCATCATGCGTTTCGCCGACGTCATTTTGATGTACGCCGAATCTTTGATCGAAAGTGGAGGCGACCTAGGTTTGGCCACCAATTTGGTCAACGAAGTCCGTGGTCGTTCTTTCCCCGGTGGCGATCCAGTGCCTAGTGGTTTGAGTGCCACAGAATTGACCGATCGTTTGCGCCAAGAGCGCCGAGTAGAGTTCCCATTTGAAGGACACCGTTTATTTGATCTCGTTCGCTGGGGAACTGCAGCGGAGGTCTTTTCTGCTCAAGGCAAAACGTTCCAGATGTTTGGATCGACTGCGATCTTCCCCTTGCCACAATCCGAAATTGATCGGAGTGGAGGGACTTTACAGCAAGTGAATTAATGGAAGCGTACGATAAAGAAAATTTCATTCACTAATGAGTTTAATTAAAGGAACCGATATGGCAGTGATCTTGATTTGAATTTCAGGGGCCTTGAGTTCTGCAAGGTCACTCGCTGTATCGGACTTTAGCTAAAGGCCCACTTATGTACAAACAATCTTTTTATGTTTGTTTAGCTCATTGTCTGCTGCTCATGGCTTGTCATTCTGGACAAACAGATACCCTGTTTCGACAAATCAGCAGTGAACAATCGGGCATCTATTTTTCCAACGACATCAACAAAGCGGATTCTTTAATTGCCTTGAGCTTCGAATACGTGTTTAATGGGAGTGGAGTAGCCCTTGGTGATTTCAATAATGATGGTCTGAGCGATTTATTTTTTACGGGCAACAGCAATGCTTGTCGACTGTACATCAATCAGGGCAATCTACAATTTTCTGATCAAACCGAGGCCGCTGGCATCAATACGCAAGGCAAGTGGGCGAGTGGTGTCGCTTTGGTGGATATCAACCAAGATGGTTGGCAGGACATTTACATCTGTGTCGGAGGCTTAGCTGAAGACCGCCAAAAAAGAGCCAACCTTTTATACCTCAATCAGCAAGACGGAACCTTCCAAGAAGTCGCCCAGGATTATGGTCTGGCCGATACTGGATACAGCATCAATGCGGCTTTTTTAGATTATGATCGCGATGGTGATCTCGATTTGTATGTGCTCAGTACCGCATTAGATCCCTACTCTTGGACCGAATTTCGTCCCCGCCGTTTGCAAGGCGAGGCTTCTAATACGGATCGACTTTATCGCAATAATGGTGACAACACTTTTACCAATGTCTCTACGGAGGCGGGCATTTTGATCGAAGGCTATGGCCTCGGTCTTGGTTTGTGCGATCTAAACGAAGATGGTTGGACGGACATTTATGTGGCCAACGATTTTTTGAGCAATGATGTCATTTACATCAATAATGGCGATGGTACCTTTAGTGATCAGATTGATCAATACCTCGATCATACCAGCCGAAACAGTATGGGAACCGATCTATCGGATTTCAACAATGATGGCTTTATGGATATCATGGTATTGGATATGTTGCCCACGAGCAATCATCGTCAGAAAACTATGTTTGGTTTTTTCAATTACGACAAATTTAAACTAGGTATCGAAAGCGGATACCAACCCCAATACGCTAGAAACACGTTACAAATGAACAATGGCAACGGCAGCTTTAGCGAAATTGCTCAGCTGGCGGGTGTCGACAAAACCGATTGGAGCTGGACGGCATTTTTTGCAGATTTTGACAATGATGGCTGGCAAGATTTATTCGTGACCAATGGCTATCGCCAGGACATTACGAACATGGATTTTGCCACCTACAGTCGTCAACTCAACTCCAGTCCTATTGGTACGGAAAAGGCCAAAGTCAGACAAATGATGGCCAAGCTCAAGGAGCTTCCCGAAATCAAATTGCCCAACTATATTTTCAAAAACACTGGCGAGTTTCCATTTCAAAACAAAACGAAAGACTGGGGCTTTGACCATGCCTCTTACTCCAATGGTGCTGCTTTCGCCGACTTAGACAATGATGGCGATCTGGATTTGGTGGTCAACAATATTGACGAAAAGGCCTTTTTGTACCAAAATACCCTCAATGACCAAACTACAACGGCCAATCATTACCTGCGCTTACAGTTAAAAGGGCTTTCGCCCAATACGCAAGCAATTGGAGCGAAGGTAAAGCTGAGTCTTGGCGATCAACAACAACATCGTTATGTTTCTCCTTATCGAGGTTATCTATCGACCGTAGAATCTACGCTCCATTTTGGTTTGGGAGCAGCTACTCAGGTGGATCAAATTGAAATCACTTGGCCTGATGGAAAAGTACAGCTATTGAACAATGTTGGCGTCGATCAACAATTGGAAGTATCCTACGGGGCAACGGCCCCAAAATTGGAAAAGGAAAAAGATCTAGCGCCGCTATTTGCCGAGGTGAGTCGAGCCAAAGGCATTGATTTCCTACATCGAGAACGCGACTTTGTCGATTTTAAAATTCAACCCATTCTTCCCCACAAGCATTCGCAAGCGGGGCCCGGTATTGCGGTGGGTGACGTCAATGGAGATGAACTGGAAGACTTTTTTGTTGGAGGCTCTGCAGGATATCAGGGCACCTTTTTTTTACAAAATGCAGATCAAACTTTTCGTGCTCAAACTCTTGGGCAAGATTCGGTCTTTGAGGATATGGGCTGCCTTTTACTTGATGTAGATCTCGACAATGATCTCGATTTGTACGTGGTAAGTGGGGGAAGTAGTTTTCAAAACCAGTTGGAAAAATATCAGGATCGACTCTATCTCAATGATGGAGCCGGAAATTTTAGTAGGGCCCAAAACGCCTTACCAGTCATTGAAGCCAGTGGTGCTTCCGTAACCGCAACCGATTATGATCAGGACGGCGATTTGGATTTGTTGGTGGCAGGGCGCATCGTACCTGGCGCCTATCCCAATCCAGCCCGCACCTATTTGTTGCGCAATGAACACAATGGAGGAGGAAACGCCATTCGCTTTACTGATGTTACGCAAACGATTGCTCCGGACCTAGAAAAACCTGGCTTGGTCTGCTCTGCCTTATGGACAGATTTTGACAATGACAATTGGACGGATTTGATTGTTGCGGGAGAATGGATGCCTTTGACCTTTCTCAAAAACAAGGAGGGACAATTCGAAAATGTAAGTGCAAAGACGGGCTTGGACCATTCGGAGGGTTGGTGGAATAGTTTGATTGCCGCGGACTTTGATCAGGATGGTGATATGGATTATGTGGCGGGCAACCTGGGCTTAAATTCTCGCTATCAAGCCAGTCCAAAAGAACCGGTACGCATTTATGCCAAAGATTATGATCGGAATGGGAGAGTGGATCCAGTGCTCTGTCATTACATCGAAGGGAAAAATTATCTGGCCCATTCTCGGGATATGCTGATCAAACAAATCAACTCGATGCGGGTCCGCTTTAAAACGTACGCAGAATATGGAAATACCGTGTTTGGAAGATCTTTTACCAAAGATGAATTATCGGATGCGTACGTCCTCCAAGGGAAAAACTTTGCCAGTTCTTACATCGAAAATCTAGGCAATGGCCAGTTTGCGATGCGTGCTTTGTCCAGTGCTGCTCAGGTGGCGCCCATTTTTGGGATGTTGGCCAAAGATGTGGATGGAGATGGCAACACGGATTTGATGATGGTGGGCAATTCTTATTCGACCGAAATTATGGTGGGCCAATACGATGCTTGTAAAGGAGTAGTCTTGAAAGGAAACGGGAAAGGAGATTTTGCCAACATTCCTTTGCGGCAAAGTGGCTTTTTTGTAGATAGAGATGCCAAAGCCTTGGCCGAAATCCATTTGGGCAACGGTCAAAGTATGTATATCGCCAGTCGCAACGGAGATCAATTGAAAGCCTTTGTGGCGACTCAAAATAAAAACACTACCAAAGTAAAACTAAGTACGAAGGATCGTTTTGCATTTCTTAAATCTGCTGATGGACGAGCATGGAAAACGGAGTTTTACTACGGATCTTCTTACTTGTCGCAATCTACCAGAACTTGGACGGTCCCGACAAATGTGACTTACCAAATAAACGGTCAATAGATTTTATCAAAACAATCGAATGAACAAGTATCCTGATTTAATGCTTTTGCTACTGATTGCCTTGCTGGTCCAGTCGGCTTGTGGCCCTCAGTCTTCGGCAGATACTTTGTTTCAATCTTTGAGCCCCGAGCAGACGGGGATTCACTTTAACAATACCATCGTCGAAAACGATACCTTCAATATGTATAGTTTTATGAACATCTACACTGGAGGTGGCTTGGCCCTTGGAGATGTCAATAATGATGGCCTAGAGGATGTGTTTTTTAGTGGCAACCGAGTTTCCAGTCGTTTGTACCTCAACAAAGGAAATCTACAATTTGAAGACATTACCGAAAAGGCGGGTTTGCTCACTGATCGCTGGTGCGCTGGCGCATCGATGGTGGATATCAACCAAGATGGATGGATGGATCTTTACATTAGTGTATCGGGCAACAGTAGTGAGGAGCAACAGAAAAATCTCTTGTTCATCAATCAAGGAGACCTTACTTTTTTGGAACAGGCTGAAACTTACGGATTGGCAGATGCTCGCCAATGCATGCACACCAGTTTTTTTGACTATGATCGAGATGGCGACTTGGATGCCTATTTGATTGTCAACCCCGTCAATTACACCCTCGCCAACGTCAACCATATCCGTCATCGAATGATCAATGGAGAAAGTGAAAGCACGGATTGCTTGTACCGCAACAATGGCGATGGCACTTTCACCGACGTTTCTCGTGAGGCAGGCATTCTGATTGAGGGCTACAGTTTGGGCCTTGCCACCGTCGACTTGAACGAAGACGGTTGGACCGACATTTACGTCTCTAATGATTTTTTGACCAACGACATTCTGTACATCAATAATGGTGATGGGACTTTCCAAAATCGGGCTGCTGACCTGCTCGATCATACCAGCTTTGCCGGAATGGGAACCGATGTCAGTGATTTTAATAATGATGGTTGGCCAGACATTATGGTTGTAGACATGTTGCCCGAAGATCATTTTCGTCGACAATCCATTATTCCCGGAGCGAGTTATGACAAGTTTCAGTTGACCTTACAAAAAGGCTATGAACCCCAATACACTAGAAATACCTTACAGCTCAATCGGGGCAATGGCCGTTTTAGTGAAATTGGGCAACTAGCAGGGGTGGATCAAACCGATTGGAGCTGGAGCACTTTGTTTGCCGATTACGATAATGATGGGGATAAAGATTTGTTGGTGACCAATGGCTTTCTGAGAGACGTGGGCAACTTGGACTACATCAAATACCAGCAAAAAAACAGTTCGCCTTTTGGTAAAAAAGAAACCTTGCACAAGGAGCGCTTGGCGGCGATTGAACAACTTGGTGCGGTAAAAATTCAAAACTATCTTTTTGAAAATCACGGCGATTTGCGTTTTGCCAAGCGAAGTGATGAATGGGGGTTCCAGCAGACTTCCTGTTCTAATGGAGCGGCCTTTGCTGACTTGGATAATGATGGTGATATGGATATAGTGATCAATAATGTCAATGATCCAGCTTTCGTTTATGAAAATCGAGCCAATCAATTGTATCAACATGCTTACCTCAAAATTAAACTAAAAGGCAGTGAGCAAAACCGAAATGGGATAGGGGCAAAAATACGCTTAATCGCTAACGGACAACAACAATATTACCAGCACAATCGCTATCGCGGCTACGAATCTACGGTAAGTCAATGGATTCATTTTGGACTAGGAAAAAGGACCCTGATTGATACGCTCGAAATGACTTGGCCCGATGGAAGCTATCAACTGTTGACAGATATTTCGAGCAATCAAACTTTGACTTTAAGCTATCAAGATGCCTCCTCACTCCCTCAGAAAGAAGCAGTATCTTTGCCTAGTATTTTTGTGGAGGTCAAGGTTGAAGGATTGAACTACCAGCATCGAGAAGATGGAAAAGTAGATTTTAAAGTACAAGCTTTATTGCCTCATCAACATGCCAAAAATGGTCCAGGTTTAGCGGTTGGCGATGTCAACGCCGATGGTTTGGAGGATTGTTATATTGGTGGAGCTAGCGGGTTTTCCGGACAGCTTTTTTTACAAAATGATAAAGGACATTTTTCCCCCTCGGAGCAAAATTTTCATCCCCAACGGGAAGATATGGCCAGCTTGTTTTTTGATGCGGATCTCGATGGCGATTTGGATTTGTACATTGTTAGTGGAGGGACGAGTTTCCCAATTGGGGCTTCCCAGTATCAGGACCGCTTATACCTCAATGATGGAAAAGGACAGTTTACTTTTGCCGCAAAGGCACTACCAAAAATGGAGGCCAGTGGATCTACGGTTGTAGCAACTGATTATGACCGAGATGGTGACTTGGATTTATTTGTTGGTGGACGAATTGTTCCGGGACAATACCCCGTAGCGGCCAATAGTTATTTGTTGCGCAACGATTCTGCTGATGGTCAAGTTCAATTCGTAAAAGTAGGGGAGGAGGTCTTTCCCGGTTTGGAAGGCTTGGGTTTGGTGACGGCTGCGCTATGGACGGATTACGATCGCGATGGATGGATGGATTTAATGCTTTGTGGAGAATGGATGCCGATTTGTGTTTACAAAAACGAAAAAGGAAAATTTCAATTGCAGCAGGAGAATGGTTTGAGTCACAGCCATGGTTGGTGGAATAGTTTACAGGCTGGCGACTTTGATGGGGATGGGGATGTCGATTACATCGCGGGCAATTGGGGTTGGAACAGTCGTTACCAACCAACGGTGGAACAGCCGCTTTGTGTGTACGCCAGTGACTTTGACAAAAATGGTCGGATCGATCCAGTCTTGTGTCATTACATAAATGAAGGACGCTATGTCGCACACGCTCGCGATCAGCTCATTCAGCAGATCAATGCCATGCGCGTCCGCTTTAAAACTTATGCCGATTTTGCCAAAGCCGATTTTGGCCACTCCTTTACCAAAGAGGAATTGGCCACTGCTCAGGTGTTGAAAAGTAAAACTTTTGCCAGCAGTTATATCGAACAGTTGGAAAACGGCCAATTTCAGCTCAGCCCACTTCCCGTTGAATTGCAAATGGCACCGGTCTTTGGTTGTATGGTAGAAGATTTCGACCAAGACGGACATTTGGATGTACTGGCGGTTGGCAACTCTTTTGCTACGGAGGTGGGACTTGGAGCCTATGATGCCTCTGACGGTTGTTTGTTGTTGGGAGATGGCCAAGGACATTTTCAGGCCAGTACCGCTTTGGAAAGTGGACTGATCGTTGATTCGGATGCCAAAGCCTTGGCTCGTTTGTCGGATCACAACGGAGAAGCCATTTATTTGGTAGCAAGCAATGACGCCCCACTACAATTGTTTAAGAAAAATAAAACCAGAGGCAACAGGAGGATTCCCATTGCGGCATTGACTACTCAAGTGATTCTGCAGGATAAATCGGGAGGAGAGCAGAGAATAGAATGTTATTATGGTGCAGGCTATTTGTCCCAGTCTTCCAGAAAAATAGAAGTGAGTGATGAGGTGGAACGAATAATGTGCATTGATTCAAAAGGACAAAATACGGAGATAATTCTAGATCAGAATGAAGTCTTATCTGCCGGAAATTGAAATCAAATATGAGCAAGTTAAAACATAAGAATGGTAGATTATACGGGCTGCTACTGCTATCGCTGTTGGGATTGACTTTTAGTACGTGTCAGCAAGAAGCTCCACTCGATGCGGCCCAACTTGCTACTTTCTCTCAACTAAAGCAAGTACATTGGAATAAAGTATTGACGGATGTCATGGTGGCCGATATTTTTACTCCACCAGTTTGTAGTCGGATTTATGCCTATCCCAACGTTGCGGCTTATGAAGTCTTTGCGGCATCGAGTGAGGAGCATCCGAGTTTGGTGGGAAATTTACAGGACTTGACTGAGGTGCCAGCGCCAAAAGCAGGAGAGGTCTATTACTTTCCTTTATCGAGTATGGTGGCCTTTGCGACTGTGGCCCGCCCTCTGGTTTATTCGATGGAAAAGATCGATACTGCCGAGCAAAAATATTTTGTATCCATTCAAGAAGCAGGGATTCCAGCATCCGTGTTTGATCGATCTGTGGCGTATGGCCGTCAGGTGGGCCAGCACATTTTGGATTGGGCCAATCAAGACGGCTACCTTGAGCGAACGGCTTTGTCGCAATATGTCCTTCAGGAAAAGCCCGGTGCCTGGAAACCGACGCCTCCTGATTACATGCCTGCTATTGAACCCAATTGGAATACCCTGAGGACTTTTGTATTGGATTCTGTCCAACAGTTTCCCCCTCTTCCTCCAACCACTTTTGCCACCGACGAGCAATCAAAGTTTTATCGGGAATCCATGGAAGTATATACCTCGACCAATAATTTGAATGAAGAACGAATTGCAGTTGCCAAGTTTTGGGATTGCAATCCTAATGTTTCTCACACGAAGGGGCATTTGACCTTTTTTGATCAAAAGATTTCTCCCGGTGGCCATTGGATGTCCATTGCGGGCATCGCGATTGAAAAACGAAATTTGAGCCTGCAAGAAACAGCCCAAGTTTTTGCGCTGACCAGTATTACACTAGCCGATGCGTTCATCAGTTGTTGGGACGAAAAATACCGGAGCAGTTTGATTCGTCCGGAGACTTATATCAATCAATACATCGATCCGGATTGGGAGCCCATTTTACAAACGCCCGCCTTCCCCGAGTACACCAGTGGACACAGTGTCATTTCTTCTGCTGCCGCAGTGATGCTGACCGATTTGTTGGGGGATGGTTTTGCCTTTACGGATTCGACGGAAGTCAAATATGGATTGCCCATGCGGCAGTTCGATTCTTTTTTTGCTGCTTCGGAGGAAGCGGCCATCAGTCGATTGTATGGTGGAATTCATTACATGCCTGCCATTGAGAATGGAGTCAGCCAGGGAAAAAAGATCGGGCGCTTTGTCAGTGATAAACTCGAAAAATACCGAACCATAAAATAGTAGCAAACAGCCAAACAAAACGAAAACACAAAAGACGGCTGATCACCAATAAAGTAAAAGATAAATCCAATTATCAAATGTCTAACGAAGAACCAATACAAGTGATCGGAAATCCGGGGGAGTTCGATTTGAGTTTTAAAAAGTTGAGTGAAGAAAACGGCTTATCGACTTACAGTCTTGAAATGAAAAGCGATCGGCCAACCACTTTGAATCCCATCAATCTAAAGTGGAGCATTCCCGCCCATAATGTCAAAGGGGTATGGAGTACCAATGCACTACACGAAAAACGCCTTCGTGCCGATTGGGAATCATCAAGCGTGGAGGCGCGGCTATCCGTTGATGCGCCCGTAATGTGTCTTTTTGGACATGAAGACGAAAATATTTTGACCTTTGCTT
>JBCCSR010000003.1:0-24870 GCA_039199865.1 Bacteroidota bacterium | reverse complement strand
TCTTCATCCCCCAAGCCATCCGTTTATAAACGGGATCCAAAGATTGCAAACTGTTGAGATCTTCGGCTTGGGCTCTTTGCAAACGCCCATACATGGCAGCAAAATAAAAAGAGCCGGGTTTTAACTCCGTTCCCAATCCACGAAAGCCATGGCCGGATAAAGTGTAGGGTGAAAAATCCATCGTTCGATCTCCGATCAATAAACTGGCCCACTTGAAAGTTGGCGTCATTCCCGCAAAGGAATAGCTAGGTAAGCGGATGGCGGGTAAATCGTAATTGTAGACAAAGCGTTCATTGGAGAAGTTGAGCGACAAGGGCAAACTAAATCCATACTTGGAAATATTCAAGGCACCATTCAATTGGTAGTTGAAGAGACCGGAGCGGCGTGAACGACCACTAATAAAGTTGAGCTCGCTACTCGCAGAAATACCGCCACTAATTTTAAGGCTGTCATTTAAGGTATTTTTGACTTTTGCTTTGATGCTCTTGGCTTCCTGAATCAAACCTTCGACATCTTGACCATTCAATTGAATACAAAATAGAAAAGAGATCAAAACAAAAATGTGGAATTGTATTTTCATGTAAGATGGATTAAAGAAAAAATGACTAAATAGGAGTAACCCAATAGCATTCATAATACTACTGGCCAGTCAAACAATTTATCCTGACAAACGAACCTTCTCAAAAGAGAAGATACATTCATTTACAAATCACATTGAAAAAGTAATTCTTGAACAGAGCGAGAAATAAAATACTTTGAGAAGGTAGTGCACAGAAAGAAGTTGGGTTGAAAACGCTAAATCTAAGGTACACGGAAATAATAGAAAAAACAACACTCCTTAGATCAATAAATAAATTTTCTATCCAAGTTTACAGTTATTCATTTTTCGAGCAAACCCTCTCCTTACAAATGTACTTCTCTATTTTTTTAGATATTTTTGAAAAAACATTTTCTTTTTCATCAAAAAGTATTTATGTTTGTTCTGGTTCTTACTTTACAAAACAACAATTGAAAATTACAGAGCGATAAAGTAAAAATCCAAATCACAAGAAGGTAAAGGCTCATCTCCTTCAATTAACACCACGTTTGACAATTACAATATTATTGGTCCGCAAATCGAAAGATTCGTTCTACTAATTCTTTTGAAGTATAGAAGTATCTTCGATTGGCATTGGTTATGCAAAACGCGATATTACGCTTGTAATACATCATTCCACTTCAGCATAAGCAATTGAATACCAATACCTAACAAAATTATTACAATCGGACCAAATCTATTACCAAACAATTGATTTGTAATATATATCGGTTCCATCGAAGTCAGTATTACGCCTGATTTCAATCAATGCTATCGCATCAACAGCGCATAGCGTACATAGGCTTTAGATCCATTTTACTACGTGTAATTCCAGACAAAGTAATCCGCTTTGCCCTGAACGTTTATGCTGTTTTCCAGCAAAAAGAACAGTCTAAATTATTTGAGCAATCGTAAGCAATTAAAATATTCAACAATGATTATACGATTTTTATCTCCCCTGTTTCTTGCCCTCCTCTTTTGTTGTCCTATAATGGCAAACAATTCTCCTACGGGTGCTGTTTTTGAATCCAAAGTTCCTGGATTATTAAGATTTGACTACCAAAGCATACGGGAAACTCAAGATTTACAAGTAAGGTTTACGATCAAAGATACGCAACGAAAAACAGCTGAAGTACAACTGCGATTGACCATTACCGGAGCGGGAATTAAGATTCAAACCAGCGAGCAATTCCAGGCCAAATCGATCTTGGTGACTTGCAATGAGCCCGTGATTCTTTCGGGTTCAGATCTTGCTGAATACTTTAATCCCAGGCATCTCAATTTTGCGGGAATCTCCAAGGCGCAATTGCTAAAAAATGGACAGCTTCCAGAGGGAGATTATACCATATGTGTGGAGGTACTAGAAGAAAAAAGGTGGAATCAAATACAATTGCATCAACAAATTTGTACCGAAGAATCACTAGCGGAAAATGATCCTCCAGTTTTATTGCATCCCACCAAAGCTATTAATGAAGTACAACCCCAATTCTACAATTTTACCTGGCAGCCTCGACATCTCGGTGCAGTGCTCGTAGAATACGAACTCTTTATTTATGAGAAAGTAAATGGTTTAAGTGAGCAACAAACTACTACGATTACGGCTCCTATTTTTCGTACGAAGACTTTTGCCAGCTCTTATTTGTACAAACCCTCTGATCCTTTGCTAAAAACCAATCAAGAGTATTTAGTAGTGGTCCAGGTGAAAGATGTCAAAGGACAAATTTATTTTAAAAACAATGGCAAGAGTAAGGTTGAATCTTTTTCCATTATTCCAAAATGCATTCCAGGGACCACTTGTGATGATGGACTTGCCTGTACCTATGATGATAAAATTGGGGTCCATTGTGATTGCCAAGGTACGCCATATTACGATCCGAATGAAGATGGCATTTGCGATGTTTTACGCTTACCCGCTCCACGTATGGTCTATCCCAATGAACAAGAAAATTGCCTGTCTGATGATGCTTTTACGGTTTTGTGGGACAAACAGCATACTTATCCTTTAGACGTAGATTACCATTTTTACGTCTGGCAAAAAGGGGTAAATGCCACCCAAACCAAAGCGTATCAAGATTTACAAAATCGCCTCCAGCAAAGCCGTTCGCAGTTTGTTACCGAACAACAAAGCCAGACCCAATATTTTGATCAAGAACAGCAAATTGCTTTGCAAAATTTTCAAGCCCAAGCAAAAACCAATCAGGAGGCTTGTACCCAAAAATGGATGCAAGCACAAATTGCAGTTGAAAGCCAACAGGCGCAAGCACAAAGACAATTCGAAGAAAATTTACAAATTATTGCAACACATTGTGAAAGTGATCCTCAAATCGCCAAGCAATTGTTTACAGAACAATTGAGTCGAGAACAAAAAACCCTTGATCAATTTTTACAAAAACAAAAACAACGATTTCAAGCCACTCAGGCAAAAGACTTGGCCATTTTTGCTGAGCAAGCTACAAATCGGGAAGACAATTTTCAGTTGTTGCAGCAAGAGGAGTGGAAACAGTTCATGGCCAAAATAAAAGATCAAAGTCAACAGACTTGCAGCGATCACGAAAATTTTGCCCTGACTTTTGAAAGTCGAAAAACAGCACTCCAAGCGGAACGCCAAGCCTGTCTAGATGATGCAGATCAATTTAGAGCGCGCATCAAAAAAATAGCCAAAGCTAAACTCAACCAGCATCAAGACGAAATCAGCACCCTCAAATTGGCCATTCAACTTGCCAAACAAAGGTACCAAGAATTGCTAATCCAACTCGAAGGTAAAATGGTACAAAACAAAAAAGTAGCCATTGACGACACTCAACAGACACAAGTACAAAACGACTACCAGCAAGCCCTACAAGAAGCGCAAGCCAATCACGAAAAGATTTTACAGACACTCGAACAAAGAATTGAAGACCACAAAACCCAGCAAACCAAAATTAAAGCGGAGCGAAAGCAGCAGTTGAGTCATGCCCAACAGCATATCCAAGACTTAAAAAAGGAATGTCATCATACTTACCAGAAAGCACTGGACCAAATGGAGGCCCAGCTCACCAATCGAGAAGTCCACCTGGAAAAAGCCCTGGAAATCGTTCGACAAGACTCTATCATTTTCACCCTAGAGCAAGCAGAGCAAGCAAGTAATTTCGCTGAGCAAAATCGCCAACAAGCAGAAGATTTTGCGCAACAACAATGGCAAGAACAACAAAATTTTCAACAAGAAATTCAAGAGGTAAAAAGTCAATTTAATCAACTGATTGAAGAAAGAAAAATGACTTTCGAAGACCATGATTGTATTCAATTGACCGAGCAACAGAGTAAATTGTACGAGCGTCAACAAGACCTACTCCAAGCGTATAGCTTCAATAATTTTGAGATAGAGAAAGAAAAATGTACCACTCAAAACCTTGATTGGATCAACAATTTCAGGAAACAACAAGATGCTGAAAAACAAATCCTACGCAGAGAACACGACAA
This sequence comes from Bacteroidota bacterium, assembly GCA_039199865.1. Classification (GTDB taxonomy): domain Bacteria; phylum Bacteroidota; class Bacteroidia; order Chitinophagales; family Saprospiraceae; genus JALZUU01. The sequence continues at coordinate 20,834 of JBCCSR010000003.1, read as the reverse complement.
ACAAATCCAACAGTTTGACGGTCGTCAAAACATTCAAAGACAGCACCTCACTAGCGACTTGGTTGCCGCCCATCAAGAGGCAAAATTGGTTTTTTCTGGTCATACCAAACATCTGTTTCAATCAATCACTGCTCAAGATCTCCAATTTGAGGAAGGCAAGATTTATGAATTACAAGTCAGAGCCATCGATACACGTCAGGTCGCTCAATTCGATCAGGAGGGTTGGAGTGAGCGCTGGCCTTTGCACTTAAAAAATTGTATCCCCCAAAATATTGAACCGCCCCTGGCCCTCCATCCCAGCGCCATTTCTAGTCAATCCTTCACCGCGCAATGGACGGCAGTTGAGGGGGTAGAACAATACTTGTTGGAGGTCGCTACGGACAATACCTTTTCTACTCTGATACCCGGCCATTCCGGCCTGCTCGTCAAAGGAACCACCCAACGTTGTCCCCTTACTTCTGGTCATTATTGCTATCGACTACGAAGCGTTAAAGATGGGACAATTTCTACTTATTCCAATACCATTTGTTCTTCGCCTCCAGAAAGTTGTATGGTCGGCACCCCTTGCGATGATAGTGATCCTTGTACTTATAATGATATTTATTCTGGCGATTGTGCATGTGTTGGAACAGATCATGATGCCGATGGCGATGGCGTTTGTGATGGCTTAGACCAATGTCCAAATGGAGACGATCAAATCGATTTTGACAATGATAATGTTCCCGACTTCTGCGATGACTGTGTGGTTGGCACCCCATGTGATGATGGCAATCCCCTAACGGTTTTGGATACTTACCTCATCAACCCCGAACTTATTTATCCCAATCAGCCTCCCCCTCCCGGAGTTGCCTATTGTCTTTGTCAAGGTACAGCTAAAGATGAACTGACCTGCCAATCCGATGCGGATGGCGATGGCGTCTGCGACGAGTACGATACTTGTCCCGGTGGAGACGATATGCTAGATGATGACCAAGACGGCGTTGCCAATCATTGTGATCAATGCCCAGGATTCGATGATTTGAAGGATACGGATGGTGATGGAATTCCAGATGGCTGTGATGCCAATTGTGATGATGGCAATAGTTTGATTTTATGTCCTGAGTTGGTGAACTGCCAAGAGAACATTGGTCCACTCGTCGAAAAATGTGATTACTCCGTCATTCTGGATCGACGATGTAAGACCAACTATATCACCGTAACCGTACCGGGGCAAATGACCTCGCAAATCCTCAATGCACAAACGCCTAATTTTTCTTTTCCCTATTGCAATGACAATGAAATTTGCAACAACAGTAGCAATCTAATCGACTTAGCCAACGACCTCAATGTTTGGCTAAGCATCAACGGCTATTGTGGAACGGTAACGGTTAAAACGAAAAGTACCGATCCCTACGAAATTCACTTGGACATTACCAAAACGGAGGTCACCTTCCACAAAATCCAGCAACAATGTAAAAACTCACTACAAAGCCTGGTCTTCAAGAAACTAAAATGTGTCATGGAAGAAAAACCCATTCAACCAGTGACTCAGAAGTGTGATGTTTATGTGGATCTTCCCTCAAAATGTTATCTGAGTAACCTCAAACTTTTCCCCCCCAATGGAAATATTTTACAAACCATAGACAAGTACAATGCACAAAATATTTTTGCTTTCCCTTATTGCACCGTCCCCAACAAAGCCTGTAATGGTGGCGAAGACATCGCAAAGCTCGTCGGACATATCGATCAATGGCTAGCCGCCAAAGGGTATTGTGGAAAGGCAGAGATCAGTTACAAAAAAGGAGACAAGACCCTTCGTCTGAAAATCAATCAAACCGATGTTAAGTTTTTCTCCGCACAGACCGATTGTAAAGGGCTGAAAGTATCGTATGGCTTTGTGGTAGAAAACTGTGTGGAGCTCGTAGAAGAACAGTGCTTGGTCATTCAAGCCATCAATACGGGCAACTGCGAACAAGCTGATTATCTATGGTCAAATGGGGCCACCACTTCCAGTATTGAAGTTGGTGCATCCGAAGATCCCAACGCCTATTCCGTTACGGTGACCTGTGCCGACAACTGTGCCTATCTTTCGCAACAAGATTATGCTTGCGAGGTGGGCAAGTCCTGTGATGATTACGATCCCTGTACCATCAATGACCAATACAATGCCTGCTGCGAATGTCGTGGAGAATATCAAGGTGATGCTGACAATGATGGAGTTTGTGATCCCATTGACGTTTGTCCGGGACTCGATGACAATGAAATGCCGGATGACAATAATGATGGCATTCCGGACGATTGTATCGATCCTTGTCAGATCGATAAGCCTTGTGATGACGGAGATGTTTGTACCATTGATGATAGGTATCAGTGGGTATCGGTCGATGGTAAAAATGTTTGTACTTGTATTGGCGAAGGACCAATCGATTCTGACGGAGACTTTGTTTGCGATGCTTTGGATCAGTGTCCAGGTTCACCAGATTTTGTCGATACCGATGGAGATGGCATCCCGGATGGTTGTGATTCTAGTATTTGCGTAGATGCCGATGGCAACGAATTGGATTATTGCGATGCCATCATTACGCTAGCAGAATGTGTGAGGGATTTGCCAGCCCCAGCCGATGAACCCCGCCTCCAAAACATGAAAGAGTTGTCCGACTTTTTCTACGATTTCATTCTCAATCCCAACAGTGGCATTTCGGGTGATATCACGCAAGATGGAACGCCACTAGAGGATATGTCATTGGAAGATTTGGGTTTCGGTGATCTCAACGGGGCCAACGGGACTGCCTTTGACATCGACCTCATTGTCGACCCCGATAATCAAGAAATGGCTGATTGTGATGGCGATGGCGTTTGTGATTTATTTGACATTTGTCCGGGAGGAGATGATAAAGTAGACCTCAACGAAGATGGCATTCCCGATGATTGTGCGGGCTGTAATTTTTCGACTTCAGCCGCTTGCCCACCCATCAATCTAGCATTGTATTTACAATACAAATTTGATCGAACTTGTGAAGCGACGATCGTTCAACCCAATGAGGAAACTTGTCTCGTCCCCGGTGAATACGATTGTGCTTGTAACTGTGTCCCCGAGGGTGACTACGATCTAGACGGCGATGGTTTCTGTGATGAAAACGATGATTGTATCGGTGGCAACAACAATTTTGATGCCGATGGCGATGGCATTCCCAATGCTTGTGATGAAGATGATCCCTGCGAAGATGTCAATACAACTTGTCCTCCACTCGGTGCGGAATGTGTCATTGGTGGCTTTATCCAGTACAATGATGAAACGGGAACTTGCGATTGTATTACCCTCCCAGATGGGGATGATGATGGAGATGGTATCTGCAACTCTGAGGATCAATGTCCGGGGACTTACGAGCTGATTCCTGATCCCGATAATCCAGGCGAACAAATTCGCCAAAATCTAACCGGGAATGACAATGATGATATAGATGGCGATGGCTTCCCAGACGACTGTGACCTCTGTCCAGAATATGCCGGAGCAGTGAGTCAAGCCTGCGACGATGGTAACCCCTGTACCATCAATGACGCCATTACCTATACTTATGGAACTCAACTCCTCTCCGAACTTATCGGAACAGATATGTTTGCCCTCATTAGTGATCCTCTAGATTTACAAGAAGTGGTACAAGTCTTACAAGACAATGAACCCGCACCGGAAGAGTGGGCCGATATCTATTACAACCTCGAAGAAACTTTTTTACAAGATGGCCTTTATTACGCTACCGTGATTACAGGCTGTACTTGTCAGGGTTTTGAGTTTGACTCTGATTATGATGGCGTTTGTGATGCCTTGGATCAATGCCCCGACTTTGATGATCATTTAGACTACGATGGCGATGGGATTCCCGATGGTTGTGATCAACCTTATTTTGAAGTGGGTTGTCCCGTTAGTGTTAGTTTCTTGTTGGATGGCAATTACTTTGGAATCCAATTGGTCTACAACGATCCCGATTTGGATTTGGCACAAATTCCCAATCCCCTAGACTTTACCTTTGTCAATGCCAATTTGGACGCCTTGTTTATTCTGGAACAAATTGAAATCAGTAATTTCCAAAACCACAGTAGTTTTACTCAAGTCCTCTACGAAATTCCAGAACTTGATCCCAGTCAGGTCTATCACGAAGGAGGCACCCCTACGTTCTGGGGAGAGATTGCTTATTCCAACGGACAGTACTGCTACATCGAAGATGGAAGAACAAAGATCGATGGAGAATCGAATACCCAGTTGTTTGGTTGCCCGGAGAACGGTCATTACTTTTCCAATGATGGTTACCTCGCCATTGGCATGCCCTTCACGATCTCCAGCATGATCAATCGCAATTCTGTACCCACAGGTATTGAAAACATCAATTTGAGTTTCAGTGGAGTCAACACCTTGAGTGGTAGCGCAAGCATCACGGAAGAAAACTTCATCACTTTTGGAGCAGACAACATGCTCTTGATGACCACCGATATTGCCATTCCCACTTTCCCTGCGGGTCTGATTCCGCTTAGCAATGCCAATGGCACGATAGACTACAACAATGCTTTGTCTTGTGAATATCTCAATGGAAACATTCAGCTACAATGTAGCGATGGAGAAGGCAATGGCGTCTATATTGGTCAACCTTGTGATGACAACAATGAATTGACGCACCTGGACCGTTTTGTGGAAATTAGCGCCACCGAATGTACTTGTCAAGGAGAGATCATCCACGATCTCGACGGCGATGGCATTCACGATACCGAAGACATTTGCCCCAACGGCGATGACTTGATCGATACCAATGGCAACAATATTCCGGATGCTTGTGAATGCGATGCCCCAATCGTTGCCACCACGGACTATGGCGATGGTAGTCCGGTTGACTTGGTAATGATTGAAAACGGAAATGATCTCAGAATCATTTTAGAAGCAAACAGTCAACACACTGGCTATCAGGTGACTTGGACACCCGATGCCCCCGAGGAGCCATTACAAGTTGGAGGTACAGAAATCGACGTGAGCAATTTGTCTCCTGGGCAATCTTACACCATTATCATTACTGCCCATTGCAACAGTGGTTTCCCATCCGATGCCTTGGAAATCCCCGTCAACATTCCCGGAGCTGAATTCACCTGTTTGGACGTCAGTCTCAACCCACCCACCAATTGTACGCCACTCGATCACTTGTTTATCGGAGATGTCGTAATGATTGGCGATTTTGAAGTGACCATTGGCGACATTACTTCTTCCTCTGGCGATCAATTCTCGGGAACTGGCTACGCAGCACTCCCCTACCTAAATTTCATTTTGGTAGAGTACCATTTTGAAAACATCACCATCCAATTGTGTGACGGCGTGTATACGGTAACCGATGGCGAAATGTATGTCCCCCAACACGGCAACCTGGAAGATATTCTCAGCGACTTTATCGGCGACTTTAACATTTTTGATGGCAACTTGCTCGATGACATCGAGATGGCCCTCTCGGTCTTGAACAATTTGATTGATGAAATGGAGGATTCCGATGATTATTATGACAATGTTCATGATTTAGGAGGAGAGATCTCAGAGTTGTTACCGGAGATTCCCTTTATGCAGCAGTCATTAATCGATGATCTAAATGCCGCTTTGGATTGTATGTCTGCAGTCCCCGAGACAGAAACGTTTGCCTCTTGTCAGAATATCTTAAACGATGCGGTGGAAGCAATCATCGATCACCTTACCCATTTGTATGATGCAGAGTATCAAGTGTTGTTCTATCCGAATGATGAGCAAGACTATGGTTTTGACACACAGACCTATGCTATTCATGCTTCCAATTACGATCAAATCAGTGCCATTGCAGGAGAATCCTATTCCGTTCCCTGGAAATCAGTAGCATCTGGAGCGGTAGACGAAGTCAATGCAAAACGCAATGGCAATCCCGAAGATGTTTCGAATATCGTTTTTAAAGATACCCGCGATAGTACCATCTATTCTACCCTTCTCAATGGAGACAACCACAAAAAGGTCAATGCCTTGGGTCGTCTTGAACACGGTGAAATTAGAGAAGTCTATGCCGTTCAGGGAATTGCCGAAGAGCACGATCACGATGGATCAGCACATATCCATTTGGCGGGAAAAGTTAACGTGGTGAGTTATGATCTCAATACGGTAGACTTACGCATCGTTCCGGTCAATGGCATCAGCCTGCCTCCTTTTGCCAATGTTCAGCAAGGTTTGAACAAGATTTATCAACAAGCCGTTACCGAGATCAATTTGGGAGACAATTATCTAACCGATTTTTCACCCAGCGATTTGCCCAACCCAATGCCCAATTTGTCTTCCGGTTTATTGTCGGCCTACAACGATCCGATGAACGACATCATCCGGGAATTCAAAGATGCTTACGACACCAATAATGATACCTATTATCTCTTCGTGCTTCCCGTTGACATTTTGGCTCCCAACGATGAGTCAAATACCTTACTGGGTTTTATGCCCAAAAACCGCAACTATGGTTTTATTGCCCAGGGAGCTACTAGCAATCCGGATCTCTTTATCAAAACGGTAGCACACGAGCTAGGCCACGGTGCCTTCCACCTCGAACATACTTTCGAGACCTATCCCAGCAATCCACAGCTAGCGCTGGGAGAACAAACCGACAACCTCATGGATTACGGGGAGACTGGGACCCAATTGCGCAAATACCAGTGGGACCTCATCCACGATCCAACGAGCAATTTCACTTTGTTTGACGACGATTTGGAGGGCGCTTCGGTAACGGTTAGCAACATGGCAAAATTGGCCAATTTCATCAATGATGATGGAACCTATACTTTTGTTGCACCTTCCGGCAAACCCATTACGTTACCGGGAGAGGTCACTGATGTCAAATTTAGTACTGGTGATCGATTGATCGGAGAAGGCGGCATTTGTGGGGATTACTTTGCCATTATTCCCTTTGGCACCCTAATCAGCTTTGAGCTAAACGGACAGCGCTACAAACTCCGCTTCAACTGTTGGGAGGATTTAAAGCAGTTTACTCGATATGCCTACGACGATGAGGCGGGAGATTACGTAGACGAGTATACACCCACTTACACCAATCTTGCGGCGAGAAAAGCCATCCTCGGCTTTCCCTGTATAGATCCAAACATTAGCGAAGGAAACAATATTATTTTTGATGCCAAGCAGTTTGTCATCGGTACTCACCTCAACCTAGAGGGGATTGCCGGGGCCACCAACTACCTCGGTGCTGGCGCCATGAATACAGATGATCCGACCTTCCTCTCGGTCATCGATCCAACGGGGCATGTTCAGTTAAAAGACGATGAGATTTACTTGTCTTATACCCTAGAGGCCAGAGCCTTCCTCAATGCGGTCAGTGAAGGAGGTAGCGATACGGATTGCGATAGTCCCAAATTATTGCTTGCCTTTAGCCATGCGCAACAAATCAAAACGTATCCCGGATTTTATCGACGTTGTGGCGATGATTATCATCCCATTCGGAATTACGAGGTAAAGCTCGACCCTACACTTCCATTAATTGCAGACCTCCTCCTAAAAAGATATGACCGACTCATCACGGCCAGTCTTACCCTCTCCTCTCTAATTACCATCGAAGAATTGGATACTTGGAGTGACTATGGTGCCTCTATTTACGAGTTGTATGCCAATCAATACGATGAAGTGTGGACGCCCTTCTGGGAAGATTTTGCCTTGGACGAAGAAAACAATATGGACCTTGAACACGCAGAAGCTCTCCGCGATATTTTGATCAGTTGGGAAGAAAAATACTGTGTCTTGAGTGCACTCACCCGTCAGCAGCGACTCTGGGCTCTGGAGTTGTTTAGCTTACTGGATTTGGATGAGCAGAATTTCTGGAATCATGACTGGCCGATGTTTGAGTACGAGGAAGAAAATCTTTACAATGCGCTGTTGCTCACCGCTCCCAAGGAAGACTACGAAGCCATTCTCAATCTGTTTTCCGCACCAGACGCCGATGGCAATGCCTATGCCCTTTATTACACCGTCATAGACAAGCTGGAAGACTTTGTCAACACGTTCGACAACCGTGGGTATTCTACTTTTGCTACTGCCCTGGCAGACATGGTTTATAAAAGTCGAGCAAGAGATCAATACCATGAAGATGGCCTTTACGTGTCCATCGACGAAGAGGATTATAGCTATTTTTATGATGTACAAAGAGATGTAGAAAATCAAACCAAACTTACGATTTCCTCTACGCAAATTGGCGTCGATCCCATCTCCAGTCAAGGCTATCCTTTTGAGTATGTCGAAGTGAGGTTCAAAAACAATTCTGCCTTTTCTTTTTCGGGCGCCAATCACGGCCAAAACTTTCGTGCCGGAGATAAGGTGATCGTACCAATAGTCTTTGCCGATTGGTTGTTTAGAAAATACGAAGGAGCCAATTTCGATCTACGCTCCCGACAAGCAGCAAACTACATTGTTATCGTTTTGGCTACCCTCGCCACCCTGGAAGCTGGTGGATCTGGAGGGATAGCAGTATCAGCAGTCATCAGTGGAGCTTACGCGGCAACAGACCTGCTCGTGATGGCAGAAGATGAATACCTGCTCGACTTAACTGGCAACTCCTATTTCACCGAAGAACAACACATGATTTGGACCGTGTTGGGCATCATCCCTTCCACCCTGAGTGTCGGACAATACAATAGCATCAGTGTGTTTAGAACGCTGGGGGCAGGATTTAGATTTACCATGCAGAACACCAAGAACCTGGCCTTACACCTCATCTCCGCTTATCCGACAAGTTACAAATTCAAAATTGCTCAACAGATCAATTGGATGAAGGGAGCAAAGGGAGCCATCGAACTTGGGGGCATTTACAGTGATGCCAAATCCTTTTACTCCGTAGCTGAAATACTGAGTTCATTGGGTGTACCGGAACCACAAAACGGAGACAGCCCAGAAGAGTTGAGCGCCATTAAAGTCAACGTAACGGATCTGTTAAAACGAATGGAACTAGAGATTTATGGCTTGGAACTTTTAAAATCTTTTAGCAATCCACCCGAAAGTGAAGATGAAGATCTCATTCATTTTAACTTGACAATGGACGAAGATCTGAACATCCATTTTAATTACCTCGGGCTCGATTTCAACAATGTCCTGAAGATCGTCGATATCCAAGATGAAGTGCCCAGAATCGCTGTGGGCAGCAATAGCGTTTGGTATCCGGTGGGCGCAGGCATTGCCAACTTAGATCCAGTCGTATTCTTAGAAGGCGTCCATTATCAGGATGACTTGGGAGATGCTTTTGGAAATGTCGACATTTATTTCGACGGAGATGCCAATCAGTTCATCTTCATTCCACAGGAGCCATTCACTGGACTGGCCAGTCAGTTCCATCAATTCTTCAACTTGTTTTTAGAGCAAGGATGGATTCCAATTGATGAGATGGATCCCAATTCGGATCTCTCCCAAGATTTTGCCACCCTCTTTAGTGGCATCGAAGGCTTTCTCGCCGATGCTTCCCAAGAAGAACGAGATGCACTGGTAGAAATCATGAGAGATTGGAACATTATCCATTTCAATGACTTGCAAAACGTCTTATCGAGTTTTAGTGAAACCGATCCATTTACCAGCTACATCAAAAACAATGTTGCCCACGCCTTCGAAGCCATCAGAGTGCTCAAGGCCGGAGACAGCCAATTGATCGACAATAACAATCACCGAGAAGATGCCATTGAAAGAATGGTTGAAGACCTGTCCGAACATTACAATTTCGCAGATTTCCTTAGCGGCAATAATAAAGTCAAAATGTGGGACTTACTCAATAAATCAGATGGAGTAGGTCATACCAAACTGACCGAATGGTTTGAGGACTTGTGGTTGGAAGATAAACTGAGCATGGACATCGATGTCAACTTCACTTTATTGAGAGTGAGACTGACCGTCAATGACAATCCCGATCCGGTAGCCAAGATCAACTTTAGTGGATCGGTCAACACCGCTTTTGAAGATGATGTCGGAGAGGGACCAATTATGGGAGACGATATTGTCTACACCACCGAAGATGGCGTCTACGCCATTGTGAAAAACGATGAGCTCGGAACTGCTGCCTGCCGATCAGGCGCTTGTTTCCCTGCCGATACCAAGGTCTTCCTCGCCGACGGTTGTTCCAAGGCAATCGAGGAAGTGCAGGCTGGAGATTTTGTAACTGCCTGGGATGGTGCCCAACAAGATACGGTACATGCCAAAGTAGTCAGAACAATGAAGAAAACCTGGAACCGCTTGGTGAAAATTGCCACGAAAAAACAGTCTATTTTCGCCACGGGCAATCACCCCTTCTACGTCCCTGAACTCGGCAAATACGTTTCTGCTGATAGCTTGAGAAGTGGTATGAACCTCCTACTTTTTACGGGAGCGCTCCTGGCCGTCAATCAGGTGGAAGCCGTTGATACCAGCGTAGAAGTTTACAACTTTGAAGTTGCCCATTACCACAATTATTTTGTTGGAGAACATCCAGTGCTCGTCCACAATGATTGCAATATTGATGCCTCTCTCATTACCGATGAAATTTTTGATGCCGTTTTTCCACTAGCAAACAATCCTGAAGATCCTGCCGAGGGAGCATTCACGACTGGTCAACGGGAGGAGATCGAAAGTCAATTGGAGGAAAGCATTGGAGGACCAGGTAGTACCATCCATCAGTTTTTTATCGACTACCTGCCGAGTGATCCAACGGAACGAACCGCCATGTTGATCAATCGACTAGAAATTTGGTACCTGGCCCAAGTATTCGAACTTCCCGCCAATCAATACCTACTGAATTATCTGACTTCAATCAGCCAGAAAACGATGGCCGACAACCAATTGGTAGACATGTATCGATTGATGGACAATGGTTTTGCGGCAGTACTCAATAGCCCGAGTCTATCGGAAGAAGAAGCCCTGGAAATGCTGTACCGCATCAATGAGAATTGGTCCGGACAACTGGTGGAAGACTTGGCCAGAAGACTGGGAAAAGAGGAATACGCTGGACTGGGACAGGCCTTGAGTGACGATTATCTACATTCCTTTGACATTTATAACCAAATTGTTCTTGAGCCCGCCAATGCACGGGCATTCATTGAGCGTTTTAAAGACCAACCTGATTGGGTCGAACCCAACTGGATGGAACGAGCGGGAAGAAGTGCCTTCTTCAACAATGCCCTCCAATTGGGCAATGCGTTCGAAGATTTCATTCAGGACAAACTAGTCAATGATATTTCCGTGATCGAAGATGTCCTGTCAGCTTATGGCTATTACAATCTGGATGGTTTCTCCGTTTACAATCAGGTCTTGATGTACAATTATGCACCGGGGCCAGGTGGAGACTACTTTATCGCTGACTTCTTGCTCATCAAGGAGCCCGACGGAGGATTCCCCGGTTATCCCGAAGTCATTATCATTGAAAGCAAACTCAATGCAAGCACAGCATTTACTTGTCCACAAAACCGAGCTTTAGGACACGTTGAAAACGGAATCAGTAGTTTGTGGGTAGGCAGTTACAACAAACAAGATTTGCTTCATCCTGGCAATTCCGATTTTGCGCTCTCTTACGGAAGAGAATTGATCATCGATCCAAATTATTTCTTCAAAATATACAGTGATGGCAATTACGATAACGAACCGCCTTACGATGGTACTCCTCCCTCCGATTTCACCATTGGTGGAGCCGAGGTGGGCGTATATAACCCCAATAGCTGTCAAGAATGATGACTAGACTGTAGATACAAATGAATGACTAAGAAAGAGGGGCGAACAATTTTATCAAGGCAAAAGCCGCTCTTTCTATTCTATTAAATGACAAATAAAATTACCTTAGGTGCAGCAATCATTTTACAGATCAAGCGTACAAACCATGGATTTTAATCAGATCAAAGAAGGCTTATTGTCAATTGCTCCAAAAGGATATCAAATCAAGGACTATCCGGGAGGTTTTATGCTGCAACAAAAAGCAAAGCTGTTGACTTACAACATCGGTATCAACTATCTAGACTATTCCCCCAAGTATTTGTTTACCGCGATGACAGCAGGGATCTACTTTGAGCAAGTCCAACAAATTTTAGATCCACTCCTTGGAGAACATCTTCAAATCCGTAACGAAAATCAATTCAATTCAACCTTGGCGCAATCCTTTGCATTTTCCAAACAAATGATGCGCAAAGGCATTTACTCCACTGAGGATTTGACCACTCTTTTGGTAGAGGCCAAGGTAAAAATGGACCAAGATATTGACCAATGGTTTTCGGCTCATCATAATTTGGAAGAGGTAGTCGAAAAAGTCAAAAACTGGTCCTTCAAAAAGCGGGCTGCCTCCTTGGGGAAAGTACATGCTGACATGAAGATGCTAATCCTATTTTGGATCACTGGCGATCACCTGGCTTACCAAATTTTTAAAGCGCAGGCTTTACAAAAATATGAAGGGGCCGTTCAAAAAACACCTCAATTGCAAAAGTATTTGAATTTGATTCAAGCAATCATTGACCACTTGGAAAAACAAGAAATATAAAACCAAAAACCGCAATAGACGAACCATTACGCGACATAAATTTTTACGAAAATGAACAAAATATTCTTATCTCTCTTGCTTTCCCTTCTCCTCTACACAGGATGGGCACAAGATAAAACCAACCTCGACCATTATTTCGCTCAATTGGCGCAAGGAAAAAAAGTCGAGCTGAGTCGACAGGCTTTAGCCAATTTTCGGCAAAATGCCCAGGTCATCCTCCAACTCGATGACTACCTCTACGTAGAATCCCTCGCTATAAAAAGAGAAGCTTTAAGATTGAGCCTTAAGATCGGTGCCAAGCACAAGCATGCATTGAGTCGTCAACAAATGGTCAATCAATTATTGAAAAAAGCAGCCAACGCCGAAACGGCCATACTCGGTCCCTTGCTTCGAGGGCTCCGCCAATTTCATCGAGAGGACTTCAATCAAAAGGCCAAAAACCAATTGGGTCAAATGATCAGAACAGAACGTCCGCACTTGTCAAAATTGATCAAATTGGCCGGTTTTCTACAAATGAAAAATACGCTCCAAACTGTTCAGATAAAATTCAAAAAAAATACTCAACTACGACAAAGTGTTGGAATTGCCCTCACTCGATGTGGAGACGATCAAAAGCGGAAGAACCTTATGAAAAACATCACCAAATATCGAGTGAATGATGAGTTTGTACATGGTGTTTTACCCCAGTTGGTTTATACTCGTCAAAAGGAAACGACAGACTACTTGTTTGGTATTATTTTGCGTGATCAAAAAACTTGTAGTTCCCCTGCAAATCATGGTCACGATAATGCAAATGGGCATCATCATGATCGTGGCCATTCCGACCATGATCATGGTAAAATCAACTGCGCTTATCGAATCATGGAAGCGATTGCTCCTTACGTGAAAGGGATTCCCCTACAAGTTGGATCCTCGGGTGATCTGGTTAGCACCGATTATCAGCAAACGCTGAAAACAACTCGGGAGTGGATCCGGAAGCATCAACATGACTATCAATTGAATACCGATATTTACTGAGTTTCGATCACTCCTTAAGTTACCAAACAAGACCTAACAAACAGATTGAATGGGCCGAAAATGGCCAAGAACGCTAAATGGCAATTGCTCGCTCTTACCGCTGGGCAAAACAAGATCTGTCATTTCTCTAAAAAATAAAACAAACCCACAGCGATGAAAAAATGTGTATTGTTCCAGCTCTTTTTGCTGTTCATGCTTTCCCATCTAACAGCAAATACCCCGACCGTTGAAACAACGGGGAACCCACTTCCGGAACGAAAACTACCTCTTGAATCAATGATCTCAGATTGGGGGGCCCTTCCGGAAAAAAACCGTCCAGCTGACGGTGTCCAGGTTGAAACCACTAGCCCAACAAATAAAGCGCAACGTTATGCCTTCCCCGAACTGGATCAGCAAATCATGGCGGCAGTGGAAGAAGCCCTGCCAATGCTCAGTGAGGATGATATGTCGGATCTACTGCAAATCCCTCCCAACGAAGAAGAAATTGCGGGAATGCAAGCCATCGAAGCGGCACAGGCAGGAGGCACCCATGTCGATAATTTTGACGATCTACTCAATTTGAAACTCCCTGCCTATCGCATCCAAAAAATGGGCAACGTGGAGGCCATTATTGTGATCAATTCCCTACGCTTGGTTACGGGTTCGGCCGTTACCGATGGCTTAGATCCAGGAGGTCGATTAGGCATTTATGTTGGCGTAAAAATCCCCCAAAAGGGACGCGATAGTCAAGGAAGAAAGAAAAACATCACCCTCATTTTTGGTACCGAAAGTTTGGCCTTTACCAATGAAGGTGGCATTCAAACTGGCAACATTCGTTTGGTCAATGATGTCGGTTTTCCGTTGGGAAGCAGTCAGAAAAAAACAGTGGTCTTTCTCAAAAAAGGAGATCTGGGAACGGGTACCGGAACCTTCATCAAATTTGGTTGTAATGGGGTTGAAGAATTTGCACTCGGTGCCGAAGTACATTTTAGTAAAGAATGGTTGGTCAGCCTGGATACCAACGGAGATCCCCATCCCAATGGTCCCCGAGTGGTTGGAACCTTTCAGGCCAATGTGCAAGACTGGAACAACATGTTGTTAGGGGTCAATTTGCAAAATTTTGCCTTGGCCAAATGGGATAAAATGACGTTCTCAATTGGCAATGCCAAAATTGATCTCAGCGATTATAAAAATCCAGCTAACGTCACTTTTCCAGTTGGCTACCTGGACGATATCCATCCCAAAGAATTGTGGCGAGGGGTGTATATTGAAACCGTAGAGATTACCCTCCCCGCTCCTTTCAAGCGAAAATGTGATGGGGACTACGGCAATAACAATGATCCCGAAGCAACGGGCTGTCGGATGAAAATAAATGTCAACGATTTGTTAATTGACAGCTATGGGGTGACGGGGGAATTCAATGTCGGAGGGCCTACTCCTATTGCCTCGGGGGGCTTGATGAACAAAAAATGGAAGTGGTCTATTGATACCTTGGGGGTCGAATTGTACCAGAGTCGATTTGCTGGTTTTTCCTTCAAGGGAGGCATTGTCGTTCCCATTACCAAAGAGGATACTCCCTTTGCTTATACAGGGGGCGTGAGCTTTACAGGAGGAGAGGGTTTTGATCCACAAAATGCAGAATACTTTTTCAATGTCGAATTGGAAGAAGAAGTCGAGTTCCCACTTTTCAATGCCTTTAACGTGGTCATCGAGCCCAATTCCTCTCTGGACATTAGCGTCACGGATGGTGAATTCAAACCTTCGGTGACCCTCTACGGTGAGATGTCGTTGGGCAAGGGCAATCCGGAGGAAGATGACGTCCGAATTCCCAAGGTCATTTTTGAAAACATTCAACTCCAAACGGAAGGCAACTTCATCAATGGCGGTAGTGTGTTTATCGATGGTGGTGGCAATAAGGTCAACAATTTTCCAGTACAAATTTCGGGAATCGGTATCGGCTTTAGTGAAAACTCGGTCCACCTCAACGTAGCCATGGGACTCAATTTGATGCAACAACAAGATGGTGGTTTGACCGCCTCCGGAAATTTTAAAATCTACGGTAAACTAGAAACCGATATCATCGGGGCCCATCGTTGGACCTTCGATAAATTCGTCATGGATGGTTTCAATGTCTTAATTGATTTACCCGCGTTCAAGGGCTGCGGAGCCCTCTCTTTTTTCAATGGCGATCCAACTTATGGCAAAGGCTTTAGTGCCTATCTCGATGCCAAAGTATTGGGCGAAGGTATGGGTGAAGAAAACTATACTTGTGGAGCCGAAATTGAAAGTGCATTTAGCCTGTCCATGGCCGCCATTTTTGGCAACAAAGATGGAATGCGCTACTTCATGGTGGATGGATACGTCAGTGGAGAGGCATTGACCATTCCCCTACCTCCTACTCCCTTGTCCCTAACTGGTTTTGGAGGAGGGGTTCAATATCGGATGAAGATTGCAGGACATGCCGACAATCAACCAGAAGGAAGCGCCATCCCCGCCGGAATGGATACCTCGGGTTTGATCTACGAACCAGATCCCGAAACGCTCTTTGGAATCAAGTTTGCCGTGGGCATTACGACTACGGGTATGCAAGCGGCTGGAGGCAGCCCTATCAATGGAAAGCTAGCGGTCATTGTACGCTTTGGAAATGGTTTGTCTTTGCAAAACATTACCTTTTGGGGAACTGCGGAATTGGTCAATCCCGTTGCGGAGGGAGGCATTCAAATCATGCCGGATGTTTTAGATAAAATCGATGACCTCGCCCTCACAGATGCTGCTCGTCACCAACAAGACCTCAACCAAGTTCAGAATGCAGTAGACAAAATCATGGCCAAAGTAGGCATTAGTCTCGACTTTGAAGATGGCTTTAGTTTCCACGGTTTTGCGGAAGTCAAACTCAATGTAGCCAATGGTAAAATCAATGGCTCTGGACAGTTGGATTTACTGATTGATCCAGGAGCAAACAAGTGGCATCTCTTCGTGGGTGGTTATGACAACGGTGCGGTGACCGTTCCCGACTTTTTCAATCCAGAAAATGAAATCACGCTTTACCCCGTTTCGGTAGCCATTGATTACGGTGGACTAAATGTAGTGGCCAAGTCGTATTTCCTTTTGGGTAACGATATCCCTGGCCCGCCTCCGATCAACGCCGAAGCCGCTAGCTTCTTTGGCATTTCAAACGCTTCCAATAATCGAGACATCCTCTACTGCAATGGCAATAGTCCAGCCAGTGGAACGGGCGTCGCCTTTGGGGCGAGTATGAGTATGAAGTTTAGTAAAAAAATCAAAAAGAAAATTCTCTTTGCCAAGGTAACCATCATCGACATCAAAGTTAATGGTGGAGCGGGTTTCGACATTGCCTTGTTGCAATATGGTCCCAACACTTCTTGTCAGGGAGGACAAAGTCCACACGGGCTCAACAACTTCCGGGCAACAGGTAGAGTTTGGGCTTACATTAACGTCAAAGGAAAAGTACTCGGTGTTCCGTTGCCCGCAATCGGTGTAGGTGCTTTGTTGGAAGCAGATGTTCCCGATCCCAGTTATTTCAAAGCCTTAGTGGTATTGAAGTTTATCAAAAAGTGGAATTTCAATTTTGATATTGGTCAAGAATGTGGTCATCCCTGTTCTGTTGCCGATGGTTGATTGTCATTTCCGGGGGATGAGTTGTTTTTCTTTTAAGCAATTCATCCCTTTCATCATTTATACATTTCCTATTCAAAAAAAATCTAATTACCAACGTCAAAGGCGCTACTCTTAGCAATACCATTTATTGAACCATTATCCTCCTACTAGCCATTCAACACCAGAGAGCGACCATTTGACCCATAAAAACAATTGATCATGCACTCAAGACCTTATGCTTTTCTCTTCCTGCTTTTTTTATTGAGCATGCCGTTTTACAGCGAGGCTCAATACATCTTACCCAATCATCAATCACAAATCATTTACAAAAATAAATTCCTCGTCCGATGGGAGCCGCGGGAAGTTGCCGAATGGCAACACGCCCTCCAAAGAGGGTATCAAGTTAAAGTATACCGAGGCAGCAATCGCGACAATTTAATTTTACAGTCTACCCAAACTATTCATGCCTTGGGCATCATGGAATGGGACCGAGAGATTGCCAATCAAACCGACAGTTTAATGCGTAGTTTTTACGAAGGGGCCAAATCCTTTTTGTATCTGCCTCCAGAACTAAAAGAAGAATTACAAGTTACGCTTGCTCCGGAAGAAGGTAAAAGTATGGAGCAAACCATTGAAGAACTTCGCTTGGGCTATTTGTGTTACGCGATTACTTTCAATCACCAACTGATTCAAAAAGCGGGATTGGGTTTTGCCCTTTCCCTAGAACCACATGCCGTCTATCGCATAGAAGTGCAAAGCGGAGATTATCCCCAATTTGTTTTTGATTATGATCCAAGGAAGACAGTACGCAGCAAACTTCCAGCATTACAAGCAGAATTTTCGGATAAAAACGTCAAGGTGAAATGGGAGACGCCCGATTTTAAAGCCGATTATTTTGGTTACTTTCTCGACCTTTCAAAAGATGGAAAACAATACGAAAGGGTCAATGATATGCCTTATGTCAATATCTTAGATAGCTTAAAAGGGGATCCCAAATTTCGCTTCGTTACCGAGGACATTCCTTTGGAAAAGAATTACAAAAACTATTGGGTGCGCCTCAAAGGGATGAACTATTTTGGTTTACAAAGTCGCTTGTCGTCGATTCAAAAAGGGTACGGATTTGAAATCATCGATGCCATGCCCACCATCAAACACGCCGACCAAACGACAGACAACCAAGCCGACATTCGCTGGTCACTCGACGATCGTTTCAATCGCTTGATCGACCACTTCGAAATCTATCGCGCAGGTGATCTCGATGGAACGTACGAATCTATTTTGACCGACATTCCTCCCAGCCAACGGAGTATCCTGATTCCCATGCGAGAAAAACGCAATTATTTTAGCGTTGCCATTGTCCCCAAAGATGGTCCGATCATTCGTAGCTTTTCTACTTTTGTTATGGGACAAGATACCACTCCTCCCATTCCTCCCCAAAATTTTGTGGGCAGCATCGACTCAACGGGTATCTTACGGCTCTCTTGGAAGCAAAACACGGAAGAGGATTTGTGGGGGTATAAAGTTTTTCGCTCGGAATACCTCAACGATGAATTTGGCAATTTACATCCCAGCCCCATTCAAGATACCCTTTACGTGGATACGATCAACCTCAATAGCATCACAGAAAAAATCCATTACACGGTCATTGCTTTAGACAAGCGCAACAACCGTTCGCACTTTGCCCCCATCATTAGTTTGGAACGTCCGGATACCATTCCTCCTACTTCACCCTTGATTCGTCAGGTGACCTTTATGGAAGATAGCATTCAGATCACTTGGGCAGCAAGTTCGAGTAAAGATGCGGTCTTGCATCAGCTCTTTCGTAGAGGCATCAATGAAAGTGCTTGGGAATTGATTGCCGAACAAAAAAGCGCCAATGCCATCAATGTGTTTGTCGATACCTTATTTCAGTACGACGAGACTTACGTTTATACCGCCATCGCCCACGATGATGCCCAGCAGCGCTCCACTCCTTCTCGCCCCATGAAAGTTTTTACCAAGTCAAGAAAGCTCAAGACCGCTTTTACCAATTTCGAAATTGATTTTGATCGAGAAAAAAGGCGTTCTACCATTCGTTGGGATTTGCAGCATCCAGATCTTATGGAAGAGATCATCGTTTATCGTGGCCCCAGTCGGGAAGACATATCCATGTATCAAGTGATTGAGCCTGATACTCTGGAAATAAGCCAGTCCGTGGATGAAGATGAAGTTTGGTATTTTTTATTCAAACCAATTTTAAATGATGGGAGTCGAGCACAAATGAGTGATTTCATCTTGGTCCGGCAACCACAATAGACAATAGGAAACAATCTGTTTAATCAAGCTCACTGTTGATGATAGCCATTCACTGTGATCGAAAAAAATAATGGTTCAATAGGTATTGCACTCGTCTTGCCAGTGCTTACCAATACATGCTACGGGGCTATCTTGACTTTCAAGATAGCCCTTTTTGTTTTTACTTTTTGATGGAAATGATTAGAGAGTGGGTATCGTTCAATTCCATTTTCAGGAGGAAGTATTTTTTTTGCTTTAAAAGCTCCAACGATAATTCAAGCGCCAAATGGCTTCGGTAAAATTACTTGTGCTGGGCCCTTCAATTGGTTCCACTTCTGTTGTACCCAATTTCCGATTAATCAAAGCAAAGCTCATCGACAAGCTGTGCTTTTCAAACAAAGTATAATCTACTCCCGCTTGCCAGTTGATGACACTATTGCTAAATAGTCCGTCCGTGTAGACCCATACGTAGGAAAAATTACTCGTCGCTTTCAACTGATCTTCCAAAAAAGATTTTTGTACCGAAATTGTTGGGGAGGGGGAAAAGATCGATTGCAGGGCAGTTTGATTCCAGGTCGCAAGCATTGCCGAGGTTAAGCTCAAATTTGATTCCGTAAACACATAAGAATGCGATAAGCTCGCGATGTAATTTCTCATCAAACCATTTTCCTGCACTTGATCATTTTCAATGCTATTGGCTTGGTTGTAAGAAAAGGCAGCCGTGTAGGTAGAGTTCTTTTCCTCTCCTGATAAATAGGATACCGAAACATTGGCGTTTTGGTTGACTTGCGATAAAATAAGCGAATCAACCAAGACTTGGGGTTGACTCAAAGTGCTGAGTTTGCTGGTATTTCTAAAGTTGGAGTAAGAAGTATTGATGTTAAGACTTTCGTTTAGAGTCAGGGTGACGTTGACATCCCCGACAAAGCGACGAGAAGTATTGGGTAGCTCACCGTTGAGGTTATTGCGCTGTATTCCCGTGTTGGTACTCAAGGAAATTTTGTCTTCCCAAAGATTAAGATTGGTTCCGATGGTCCAGTTTTCAAAATCATTGTTGAAAAACAGTGCCCCTAAAGTTCGATAGCCCGGCTGTACCCATTCGTGGGCTAGATTGAATTGTCCCCATTTGACTTGCATGCCCAAGCTGGTTTTGATCGCATGAAAGTATTCCGAATTGACTCGCGGTTTAAAAAGTCCCAAGACGGAAGGAAACACGCCATTTGCATCGGAGCGGTTCATGCGCTGATCTTCGGTAAAGGCACTCAAAGCGTAATCCACCGACAGCGTGTATTTTTCACTCAACTGTTTTTGACCTTGAATACTCACTGCGGTATTGTCTGCCGGAGAGAGCCCCGGAATGTTTTCGGTGAGGTCCAAAGAGTTGGGATCATCCCAACCTCGAAACAAAATGAAATAAATATTTTCCGTTCCATTGTCATAGCCCATCTTCAT
>JBCCSR010000002.1:0-28100 GCA_039199865.1 Bacteroidota bacterium | reverse complement strand
GCAAATTATCCTTATGCATTCCAGTAAACTACTAAAAATATTCAACATTTTTGATGAGGAGGAACTGTTCCACTTGAGGCAGTTTTTGCAATCGCCCTATTTCTTTTCCAAACTCCCATCTGACGAAATCCTAGTGTTATTTGACCACATTCGCCACTGCTTGAGGCAGGGAGAACCCGACAAATTGGTCAAAGAATTTACCTTTCGAGTGGTCTTCCAATCTGATAAATTTGTCAAGGGAAAATTAGAAAAAACGATGTCTACCTTGCTGAAGGCCATTGAGAAGTTCATGGTGTATCATTTCTCGGATTTACAAGCGAATGAGGTACGACAGAAACTCATTTTGGCCAAGCTCTATCGGAAACGAAAATTGGATCATCATTTTGAATTGATTATCAAGCAATTGAATAAACTTCAGGGAAAGATAGAAAGAAGAAACAATGAATATTACTACACGCAGTTCTTGATTGAAAAGGAGATTTCGGATTTTGAGAGTTTCTACAATACCCGAGATAAAGACCTCAATCTACTCAACACCATGCGAAGTCTGGATACCTATTATTTTAGCACTCGCCTGGAACATGCCTGTTGGTTGCTTTCCCAATCTAAACACCATGCTTCCAATGACTGGAAAGAGAACGACCTCGTCTTTGAAAAGCTAACGCCGATTATGAGTGAAATTCCTTTCAGTGAGATTCCATTGATTAAGGTCTATCATTTGGTCTACCAGTTTCTAGAGGAAGAAGAAGCCGCCTTTCCTGCCCTTCAACAATTGCTCGAACAATATGAAGATCAGTTGCCCTGGCATCAGTTAAAAGATTTGCAGGCACTTTGCCGGAATTACTTTATTATGAAGTACAATAGGGGAGAGGAAGAGTATTTATCTGAGGCCTTTAAGTTGTACCAATTGCATCTCGAAAAAGGGTATTTGTACCATGAAGATGACTTATTGATTCCCAGTACTTTTGGTAATCTGGTTACCATGGGAATCAAGCTAGAGCAATTTGATTGGGTGTATAATTTTATTGAGTCCTGCAAAGACCGAATTACCGGAACGGATGCTCCCGATGATATCTACAACTTCAACGTGGCTCAGTATTATTTTGCCACAAAGGACTACGAAAGTTCTTTGGATAGTCTCTCTTTCAATTACGAGGATTTGTACTACAAAATGGCCGCCAAGCGTCTGGAATTGAAAGTATATTACGAGATGCAATCTGAATTGCTAGAGCCCCGAATGGATGCATTTAAAATTTTGACCTTTCGCCTCTCCAAGAAAATGCTATCCACTACTCATCAAAAAGCGAACAACAATTTTATTGACTTGCTCAAACAGATTATTAACCCCAAAACCAAGGGAAATAGTGCAAGAGTCGAGAAACTAATCGAAAAAATCAATAATCAGAAAAAAACGCTTTCCGAAAAGGAATGGCTACTCGATATCCTGGAAGGAATGAAGTAAACGATAAGGCCTAAACAAAAAGGCCTGACCTATGGTTTTATCTTCGAGCGGCTTATCTTTGCTACGCTAACGTTTGCTTTTCAATATGACGACGGAAGATTATAAAAAAATAGCATCAACTTTACCCAAGCAACCAGGTATCTACAAATTCATTGGTCTAACGGGCAGCATCCTTTACGTGGGTAAGGCGAAAAACTTGAAAAATCGACTCTCTTCTTACTTTGGAGAAAGAAAGGACCGCGCGGCCAAAACAAAAGCATTGGTCAAAAAAGCAACGCACTTCGAGTATACCATTGTGGAGACGGAAACCGACGCTCTGTTGCTGGAAAGCACCCTGATCAAAAAATTTCAACCCCGTTACAATGTCATGCTCAAGGACGGGAAATCCTATTCTTACATCTGCATCAAAAACGAACGTTTTCCCAGGGTGTTTCTCACTCGTAGAGTCATTCGAGATGGATCGACCTATTTTGGCCCCTACACTTCTAAATTCCGGGTAAAAGTAATACTGGATTTGATCAAATCCCTATTTCCCCTCCGAACTTGCAACTTTCAGTTGTCGCAAGCCAATATCGAACGAGGAAAGTTTAAAGTTTGTCTGGAATACCACATCAAAAATTGCTTGGGCCCCTGTACCGGTTTGGAGGAGGAAGTGCAATACAAGCGGAGAATTGACCAAATCAAAAACATGCTTCGTGGAAACTTCGGTGCAGTAAAGGGCATCTTCAAAGAAGAAATGCAACAGTATGCAGAGAACTTAGAATTTGAAAAAGCACAAGATATCAAAGAAAAATTGACTGCCTTTGAAGACTATCAGGGGAAATCTACGGTGGTCAGCACTACCATTCGCGATGTAGATGTGTTTAGCATCGCTACCGATGAAAAACAAGCTTACGTCAATTTCCTAAAAATCATCAACGGGGCAGTCATGAACACCTTTACTTTGGAGATGACCAAAAACCTCAACGATGATGAAGCGGATTTGCTCGCTTTTGCCATTGCGGAATTGAGGGAGCGCTTCAATAGCATTACTGTTGAAGTGGTGTTGCCCTTTGAAGTATCCTTGGCAGATGAAGCCATCAGCATTACCGTTCCAAAAATTGGTGACAAGAAAAAACTGCTTGACCTCTCCGAAAAAAACGTTAAATACTTTTTGCTGCAAAAGCAAAAACAAGAAATTTCACGACTCAACAAGAAGAGCTCTGCCGAAAGGATTTTACGCACCCTTCAGGAGGATTTACAAATGTCAGACTTGCCCTTGCACATCGAATGTTTTGACAACTCCAACATGCAAGGTTCTTTTCCAGTAGCCTCTTGCGTCGTTTTTCGCAATGCCAAACCCGCCAAACGCGATTATCGACATTTCAACATCAAAACAGTCGTGGGCCCCGATGATTTTGCCTCGATGAAGGAAATTGTGTTTCGACGTTATCGACGACTCTTGGCAGAGGAACAAGACTTGCCTCAGTTGATTATCATTGATGGAGGAAAGGGACAGTTGAGTGCTGCGGTGGAAAGTTTAAAAGAGCTTGAACTTTACGGGAAAATTACCATTATTGGGATTGCCAAGCGCTTGGAAGAAATCTTTTTTCCCGAAGATTCTATCCCCTTGTACATCAACAAAAAGTCAGAGTCACT
This sequence comes from Bacteroidota bacterium, assembly GCA_039199865.1. Classification (GTDB taxonomy): domain Bacteria; phylum Bacteroidota; class Bacteroidia; order Chitinophagales; family Saprospiraceae; genus JALZUU01. The sequence goes on along the minus strand of JBCCSR010000002.1, from coordinate 25,000 downwards.
CAAGTTGATCCAACAAGCGAGAAACGAAGCACACCGCTTTGCCATTACCTTTCACAGAAATCAGCGATCCAAAAATTTTACTTCGACCGAGTTGACCAACATTCCGGGAATTGGCGAAAAAACAGCGGAGAAATTGTTACAGCATTTTGGATCGGTAAAGAAAATTAAAGCGGCATCCCTCGAAACATTGGAGAGCCTAATTGGTAAGGCAGCGAGTCAAAAGGTTATGACCTATTTTGCTGCGCCAGATGAGGAACCGTCGGCCTAAAAATTCATTGGGTCAAGCGCTGAGCACTCAAGGCCTCGTTGCCCATACTGATCAATTGACTTTGCGACAGTGCTCCCTCATTTTTGACCACCACTTTTCCTTTGTGGTCTAAAAACAAAAGTGTTGGATAGACTTGGGTTTGAAACAAAAAAGCAATATTGCGACCATTGCCCTTTTCCGCATCGACCTTGTAACTGATAAATTTGTCATTGAGAAAATCAGCGACTTGCTGATCGCTAAATACCTCTTCATCCATTACTTTGCAGGGAACACACCAATCGGTATAAATATCCAGAAAGACCAATTTTCCCTTCTTTTCTGCTTTTTCCAAAACATCTGACAAAGTAGCTTCATCGGCAAACTGCACTCCTTTTTTGGGAGATTCCACGATTGCTTTGCTACCAGAACAATTGGACAATAAAAAACTGCCAGCAATGAGGAGAAGAACAAATAGATTTTTCATGGGCGTTGGTTTAAATGACTGAATCTACGGTCCATTTAATGGACCCTTTGTCAAAGTTTGAAAGTAGAACGTATGGTTGGTCTAAAAAGTTATTAATGAATGGATAATGTTCCTCATTTTAGGATAATATTAATCACCTTGGACCACGAGAGCGGCCATGAAGGCGAGGCCAAAGATAAGCCAAATTTTAAATTGGCGAAATTTTGTTGATGGGATGGAAGGTCAACCAACAGAGCAGACTTTGCGATAGACGGCAAGGGTGTTTAGTGCCATTTTGGCTTTGCTAAATTGTTGTAAATGTATCTTGGCGGCCTCGAGCACTTGAGCTCTGAGCGCAGGGGTATTTAGCAGACGAAGAACTTGCCGGGCCAGTTGAGCCGCATCGCCAACCGGTGCCAGTAGCCCCGTTTTTTCATCTATTACAATTTCGGGAATTCCACCAGCATCAGTGGCCACAACTGGAACTCGTGCGGCAAAAGCATCCAAAAGACTAGTACCCAGGCCTTCCATTTTACTGGTGAATAGCAAGACATCAATCGCCGGTAAAATCGCCGGAATATCTTTTCGAAAGCCCGTAAATAAAATGGCTTGGCTCAATCCTTTTTCCTGAACATAGGCTTTGATTGCGGCGGTCTCTCCACCATCTCCTCCAATGATCAGAAAAGTGAGCTGTGGTCGTTTTTGTAAGAGGATTTCAGCGGTATCTACAAAGGTGAAATAGTCTTTAAAGGCCCCAATGGCAGCAATATTGGCAATGATTTGATTTTGGGGAGGAATGCTCCATTCTTGATGCAAATCGTGAGTTGTTGCTTGGCTCATTTTATGAAGGTCAACACCAGAAGGAATGACCTTTAAGCGATGATCATTTGGCAGCTCGACTTCGAGTATTTTCTTGACAAAAGCAGAGACACAAAGGATGGCTTTGATGGAGGGGTGGCGGTATTTCCACTGGGAAAAACGATTTTTTTTGATGGGAACCATGACCCGTCGACTCAATATCATGGGGACTGGATTGTTGGTCCATAGCGCACCAAGACAGGCAAAAGTATGGGCATGTGCATCGTGTAGGTGAATCAAGTGGACGCTTTCCTTCTTCACAATCCCTTGTAATTGGATACCTGGAAAAGGATTGATGGAAGCGATTTTTCTATATGTGTAACAGTTGATTTTTTCTTGCAAGCAGTACTGATGTAAGGCGCTATTGTTAGGGCAGTAAACGATTTGTTGAATATCGTTTTTCAAAAGTTCATCGATGAGGTAGGCAATTTGTTGTTCTCCTCCTCTCCAGGTTCTGGCACTTGAGAAATGTAAAACTTTCATACTTGACCTTGATAGAGTGCCCGTAATTTTTTGTATTTCATATGAACCAACACTGCATTGCGTTGGCTAATGATCCAGCCATTTTTGCCATCTAAAAAACCGCGTTTGAGTACATAGGTTTTGATAAAACGGAAAAGGGGAGAGAGCCAGAGTTTGGTCCAGGTTGCTTTTTTTCCTTGTTGGTACATTGCTGTTGCTGCCAATTGAGTGTACTTTTCCATTCTCTGCCAGTGATCTTCAAGGCTACGGTAGGAGTAATGCAGCAATTGTCCCTTCAAACGGATGCGTTGGTCTTGGCTAGGCACTTTGAGTTCTTCGTGTACGTACGCCCCATCCCAATACGTACTTTGACGATTGAAGAGGCGGGGCTTCCAGTCGGGAGACCAGCCTGAATGTTTGATCCACTGACCACAAAAATTATTGAGGCGATCGACTAAATAAACGCAGTTGATTTTAGGTTGTAGCTGTCGAATACTTTGGGCCAGTTCTTGGGAAAGGACTTCATCCGCATCGATCGACAAAATCCAGTCGTGTCGGGCCCAGCCATTTGCCTCGTTTTTGGTTTGCGCGTATCCTTTCCACTGGGTTTGGATGACTTTGGCCCCCAAGGTCCGACAAATGGCTACTGTATCGTCATCGCTCATGGAGTCGACCACCAGGATCTCCGAAACTACTCCATTTAGTGCTTGAAGACAAGCTCGGATATTGTCTTCTTCATTTTTGGTAATGATGACTGCGGAGATGTCGAACATCTAAGATAGAAGGCTAAATTAGGAGATAAGTTGACCGTAAGCCACAAAGTGGGGGTTGAGCAAATTCTCTTTATTGTAGATCAAATCCTGCTTTGACTCAAAGTTAATGACACTGCCGCCGGCTTCTTCCAAAATGATCTGTGCGGCTCCTGTATCCCACTCCATAGTAGGGGCGAGCCGTGGGTAAATGTGGGCTTCTCCATTGGCAATACTTAGAAATTTGAGGGAACTCCCTTTGGCGACCAGCTCTGGCTGACTCAGCTGAGCAACAAACTTTTGCGTCGCTTCGTTGAGGTGAGAGCGGGAGCAAACGATGTTGAGATGCTCATCACTCATACTAAATCGCTTGGCTTGTAGGCTTTCTTCTTTCCCTGATTTGATGCAAAAAGCGCCTCGTCCTTTTACGGCCCAGTACATCTCGTCGAGGCAGGGCGCATAAACCACCCCCATGTGGACTTGTTGATGGTGAATCAATGCGATATTGACGGTAAACTCCCCATTGCGTTTAATAAACTCTTTCGTCCCATCCAGTGGATCAACCAACCAGTAATACGCATAATTTTTTCTTTCTTCGTAGGCAATGGCTTTATTCTCTTCTGAAACGATGGGATAGCGAACTTCCAATGCTTCCAAACCTTTGCAGATGACCTCATTGGCATTTCTATCGGCAAGGGTAAGTGGGGAATTATCCGATTTTTGCTCAATACCAACATCATCGTAATTTTCGTAAATATCAAGAATAGCAACTCCTGCTTGACGCGCAATATCAACAACTTGCCTAACCAGTATTAAATCATTCATAATTTGAAACAAATTTGTCAGATAAACATAAAAGCCTCTGTGATCACTCGCAAGGGACGAATCTCTGTCCGATGTTCATAGAGTGGGGCTGAATTGAAGTTGTTTTCTTGTTCAACTTCTTTTACTTTTGCAAAGGTATTAAATTTCGTAATATGAAAAAGGTATTAGTTACTGGAGGCTGTGGTTATATTGGAAGCCACACCATTGTTGATTTAATTGATAACGGATTCGAAGCCATTAGTGTGGATAGCAATATCAATTCCGACCTCCGGCCTTTAGCGGATATCCAGAATATCACCGGAAAGGCCGTTAAAAACTATATTTTTGACCTTTGTGATCTGGAAAAGACTCGATCGCTTTTTGCCGAGCATAGTGACCTCGTTGGGATCATCCATTTTGCGGCCCTAAAAAGTGTGGGCGAATCGGTCAATAAACCGCTGCTCTATTTCCAAAATAATCTGAATAGCCTCCTCAATTTGTTGACTTGTGCAAAGGAATTTGGTGTTCCTCATTTCATTTTCTCCTCGTCTTGTTCCGTTTATGGCAATGCCAAAGATCTTCCCGTTACCGAGGATACCCCTTTCGAAGCGGCAGAATCCCCCTACGCTCGAACCAAACAAATTGGAGAACAGATCTTAGCAGATTTTGCTCGGGCCAATGCAGGGATGAATTTCATCCCACTGCGCTATTTTAATCCTGCCGGAGCCCATGAAAGTGCACTTATCGGGGAATCTCCCATCAATGTGAGTACCAATCTGGTGCCCGTAATCACAGAAGTGGCCATTGGGAAACGAGAAAAACTCACTGTTTTGGGAGGAGATTACGATACGCGAGATGGAAGTTGTATCCGCGATTATATCCATGTAATGGATTTGGCCAACGCACATACCAAGGCATTGGAATATCTTTTGCGAGAAGAAAATCAACATAACTTTGAAGTGTTCAACCTTGGAATTGGTGATGGAGTAAGTGTTTTGGAGGCTGTGAACGCCTTTGAAAAAGTGACCAACCAGCAGCTCAATTATGAGATTGGCCCTCGCCGCCCTGGCGATGTAGTTGCCATTTATTCGAATTATAAAAAAGCCGCCGAAAAACTCAAGTGGCATCCCACCCGGGGCATTGAAGACATCATGCGTACAGCCTGGGAGTGGGAAAAGAAAAGGTCTCTAGTCGCTCAATAACTTGATTATTATTTTTTTTAAATATGTTTTTTCGATATAAAATTTTCAAATTTTAATAATTTGTTGATTTATAATCGTTTGGTTATTAATGATTTGATTTTAGCACGAAGCGCCTGCAGGCGCTAGTCATTGAATTTTTCAATTAAAATTTGCATCTTTGTAATGGCCGTAATGGTCAAAAACAACAATCTATGGGTTAAGTTCTGAAAGAACAGTCATAGGGTGTCCATAGTCTTGTTGCCTTGTCGGGTTTGATTATCCGACAAGGTTATTTTTTTTCACTTGCCTTCTTTCTACTGAGCCTAGCTCGCTGATTTACGGCAATTGGAAAAGCCTTGACCTCGGGGATTTCTTGATTTTCGAAATTTTGTCCTCCCGTTTTGCTTACCGCTTCCCCTTTTCCGCTAATTATTTCAAATACGATTTCTTCTCCTTGTTTTTCGTAAGAGGAGAGCAACCAGCTGCCCATCACTTCAAAGCGGCTATACAATTTATTGTTGAAGAGGTAGGATTCGAGTTTGATGGTATTCTTTTCGTCGATCAAATAGAGGCCATTTTCCTTATTAACGGTTGCTAATTCATAAGATCTTCTGCCTGCTACTTTGTCGGGGCCATAAGTGATGGCCCAAATGAAATTACTACTGTTATCTATGGGGCGAATGTCCAATTCCATTTCCACACTTTGCGCCAATCCAGCATTGTTGTAAATTTCCAATTGACCTATCCATTGCCCTACCCAGGTCATGGGAAAATCGGACAATTTGTTTGCGGTTGAATCCATTTCTTGGCCTTGAATTGGGGATAATGAAAGGTAGAGACAGAGGGAGAGGAGCCATTGGATTGTGGACGAACGGAAGGAAGTTTGAATCATAGGGTTTGCTTTTAGAGGGCTTTATCGTCAAATTAGAGCGATTATTAATATTTTAGCATTTTGTCAATGCGAATTTAGCGTTATGAATAAATTTTTTCTACTGCTTTGTATTTTATGCCTTAGAGGTGAAATGGCGGGTCAATCCAATTATTTCCAACAGGAAGTTAACTACACCATTGATGTGACCCTAGATGATGTAGAGCAGGTATTGCGGGGCCAATTGGAAATTGAATACATCAACCATTCGCCGGATGATTTACAAGAGATTTACTTTCATCTTTGGGGCAATGCCTACAAAAATCGAAAAACGGCCTTTGCCAAACAACAAATAAGGCTCGGAGCAACGGAGTTTTACTTTGCTAAAGATAGTGATTTCGGTCAATTTTCGGAGCTAAGTTTTCAAGTGGATGGAAAGGCTGCTCAATTGAATATGGATGCAAAAAATCCGGATATTGCCATTTTACCGCTTCACCAAAAGCTACGAAGTGGTGCAAAAATTACCATTACTTCTCCCTTTACCCTAAAAATTCCCCGCTCTTTCTCTCGGCTTGGACACGAAGGGCAATCCTACCAAATTACTCAATGGTTTCCCAAGCCTGCGGTTTATGACGCCCAAGGCTGGCATCCTATGCCCTACCTTGATATGGGAGAGTTTTATTCGGAGTTTGGTCGTTTTGATGTGAGGATCACTTTACCAGAAAACTACGTTGTAGCGGCCACGGGCGTCTTGCAAGATGAATCGGAAAAACAATTCTTAAACGAACGGGTAGCTCAGTCTACTCAGTTGCTCAGCCAAATCCAGGAGGAGCCTACCGACACTTTTCCCGCTTCTAGCTCAACCTTAAAGACCATTCACTATCGCGCGGAGCAAGTGCACGACTTTGCTTGGTTTGCCGATAAGCGTTTTTTGGTACAAAAAAGCGAAGTGGAATTGGCTCCTGGCCAAACTGTCGATACCTGGGCCTTCTTTACTGAGGTTGAGGCGAACTTATGGGCAAAAGGAACCGATTATCTCAATCGAGCGCTAAAACATTATTCTGATTTGGTGGGCACCTATCCCTATCCACATGCCACTGCGGTACAGGGGGCTTTGCAAGCGGGAGGTGGAATGGAATATCCCATGATTACAGTGATTGGAGAGACGATAACAGCCAAAAATTTGGATGGTCTTATTGCCCACGAAGTGGGCCACAACTGGTTTTATGGTATTCTGGCTTTTGATGAACGGGAGCACCCCTGGATGGACGAAGGGTTCAATTCTTATTACGATCAGCGTTATCTGAAAGCCCATTACGATCAGCCCCGCTATTTTATCGTACCTCCTTATCTGATGAAAGATACACCAATTGACATTGGAGAACTGGGATATTTGTACCAAGCTCGACGTCGATTGGATCAGGCGCCCGCTACCACTTCAGATGGGTTCACTCGTACCAATTTTGTATTGGGAGCCTACGAAAAACCGGCGGCAGCTCTGTTTGCGCTTGAAGACTACCTGGGAACTGAACAATTTGACGGGATGATGAAAGATTTTTACCAAAAGTGGCAATTCAAACACCCTCAACCCGCTGATTTTAGAACACATGTCCAACAGTATACTGGAAAGGAATTGGCTTGGTTTTTTGAGGGACTCATCGGCTCTAATCGACAGACGGATTATGCGGTGACGGGTGTACAGGAAGAAGCAAATTATCAACTTGAAGTCAAAAACAAGGGCCAATTGGCCGTTCCTTTTTCCATTTCCGGAATGAAAGACGGACAAGTGGTGCATCGCCAAAAGTATGAAGGTTTTGTGGGGAGCCAAACCTTGAACTTCGACCGTGGAGACTATGATTGGATCATCATTGATGCCCAACACATTACTCTGGATATTAATCGAAAAAATAACAACATCAAAACCCGTGGTCTTTTCCAAAAAATGGAGCCTCTACGCCTGAAGTTTTTAACGAGGGTAGAGCATCCACGAAAGACCAGTTTATATTGGCTTCCTGCACTAGCGCGGAACAATTACGATGGATCTCAGTTGGGCTTGGTGCTCCACAACATCTCCATACCCAAAAAAGGGTTTGAGTTTTCCCTGGCTCCAATGTATGCTTTATCCTCGAAGGATTTGGTGGGGCTAGGTAATTTTCGCTACCATTGGTTTTCGGCCAATAAGTTCCTAAAGCGCGTAACCTTTGATCTAGGCTTCAAGCGATTCAATCGCTTGTATAATGAAAGAGACGATTATCACTTGAGTTACGCTCGCATGGTTCCTAAACTGAGTTTTGAGCTGAGCAAATCAGTGGCGAGTACGCAAAAACAAACCATTGAATTGAGAACGATCTTTTTGCGAGAAGAACTCGCTCAGTTTTCTCAAGACTCCATCAACTTTGGCGATTATACGGGCAACACTAGTGAAGGAAGTACCATTTACGAATTGTCCTATCAATTGGAAAACAATCGGGCCCTCAACCCCTATCGTCTGCGCTTGGCCTTGGAACATCAGTCTTATCAAAATATTAAGGGTGATCAGAGCTATTGGAAAGCATCTCTTGATTGGGAAGGAGGCTATACTTATCAAGTCAATCGAAGCGTGGATTTTCGGATTTTTGCGGGTGGCTTTCTGAAGAATACGGAGCGGAGTGCTGGCAATGTGTCCAATCGATCGCAAAGAGGGTCTTTTTCCCTCACTTCAGAGGGGTTTAACGATTACAAGTACGACGAATTGTTTTTGGGACGTACGGAGAACACGGGTTTTCTCTCCCAGCAAATTAGCGGAAATGATGGATTTTTGAAGAACGCTTTGGGGAGTGGGCAAGCCTCCAATTTGGGCAATAGCAACAGTTTTATTGTCGCCATCAATTTGAAAGCAGATTTGCCTCAGGCCTTACCGGCAAATATTCCCCTCAAACCCTATTTTGACATCGCCTACTACGATAATGCGCAACCCATCGGATCAGAAGATACCTTTAGTGATCAGTTGGTCTGGAGTGGTGGAGTGATGCTCGACTTTTTTGAGAGCAGGGTTGGCATTTACTTTCCCATCGTTCACTCCAATAATCTGAAGCAACTCTACGATCAAAGGGGAAATTTCTTTACCCGCATTACCTATCAATTGGATTTTAATCGGAGCAATCCCTTGGAATTGATGAATGACTTGAAACTATGATATTAGCGGATCTCCTTAGGCTTGTTTGACTTTGTAGTACAATTCGGAGCAATTGTCTTTGCTGAAAATTTGCTGAGCCACCCTTTGAATGTCTTCGACTTTCACTCTACTGTATTCTTCTGCCTCTGTATTGATGAGATTGAGATCGCCAATGACTTCGAAGTAGGCCAGATTGATGGCTTTATTGAGCACATTGGCTTCGGAAAAGACCAAAGTACTTTCGATCTTATTTTGAAACTTTTGCAATTCCTGTTGACTGATGGGGTGGGTCTTTAATTTTTCCAATTCTTCCCAAACTGCGGCCTCTGCGGTTTCCAGAGATACTCCTGCCGAGGGTCGACCTTCAATGATCAGTAGCCCTGGATCGATATTCCCGGTAATAAAAGCATCAATTTGGGTAAACAATTGGCGCTCTTTGAACAAACGCTGATAGAGTCGGCTGGACTGACCATTACACAAAACGTCAGACAACAAATCCGTTGCATAGTAGTCTGGGTCCAAACGTCCACCACAATGAAAAGCCAAATACATAGCATCCATCGGGACATTAGACACGTTGATGCGTTGGTGAAACTCTTTTTGGGGAGGTTCGGGTGGAAGACTACGAACCGGGGTGTCCCCCGGAGGAATATCACCAAACCACTTTTGTGCCAATGCCTCAATTTGTGTAAGCGTCACTTTACCCGCGACGACCAAGATGGCATTGTTGGGACGATAATACTTTTGGTAAAAATCTTTGACATCTTCTAGTGTGGCATCTTCTACGTGCTTGGGAACTTTACCAATGGTTGGCCAACGATAGGGATGGACTTGATAGGCCAATTCAGCCAGGTGATGCCAGGCATCTCCATAGGGTTGGTTAAGACAAGTTTCCTTGAATTCCTCTACCACCACTTTTTGTTGGACTTCCAGGCTTTTCTTGCTAATGTTCAAACTATTCATTCGGTCGGACTCGAGCCAAAGGGCCGTTTCCAAATTCTCTGCCGGAAGTATATTGTAGAAATTGGTAATGTCATTGTTGGTAAAAGCATTGTTTTCTCCACCTGCTTTTTGAATGGGTTCGTCGAAGTCGGGAATGTTGGCAGAGCCGCCAAACATGAGATGCTCGAACAAGTGAGCGAAACCAGTCTTATCAGGAGATTCGTCTCTCGCTCCCACATTGTACAATACATTCACCGCAACCATTGGCGTGCTAAGGTCTTCGTGGACGACGACACGGAGGCCATTTTTGAGTTGGAATCTAGAGAAGCTGATCAATTTCGAGGTTTTACTGGTTTTAAAATAGACTTGCCCGCAGGACAACTTTTAATACCGAATTTGGGATGCAAATGTAAATCTTTTGAGAAAAAGATGCTAGTGTATCCACCAAATTCCAATGCAATCACATCTAATAAAGTGTTGTTGGCAATGGGCTGGCAAAATCATTCCCTATTCGTTTGTCTGTTCCGTTTTGACTATTGGTTTTGAGTGCAGCCAATAGAATGGGGATGCTTTTTCAAAAAATAAAACTATTTCACATGGATCGACTCGACATTTCTCGACTCAAAAAGAATCGCCCCGTATTTATGAATTTGGGCCTAGTCATCTCTCTAAGCATGACCATCCTGGCTTTTAGTTGGACAACGGATGTCCCCATCACTGAAGACTTGGTAACGACCAGTGTCTTTGATGATGATCCCGAGATTATCCGGACTGCTCCTCAACCTCCCAAAGCATTGCCTCCTCCTCCAAGTCTTGATTTGAGCCAAAAAATTGAGGAAAAGACCGTTGAATTCATTCCCGAACCTGAGCCCGAACCAGAAGTAGTGGACACCAAAATCGAAGTCAAGCAGCCCATTGCGCCCCAGCCATTGCCCATTCGGCCCATCGTAAAACCCAGCCCTCCACCAACTCCAGCTCCCGAACCCCAAGCACCGGAAGTGGAGACTATATTTGACGTAGTGGAGGAAATGCCTCGTTTTCCCGGTTGTGAAGAGGTAGGGAAGAGCAAAAAGGACAAGGCGAAGTGCGCGGAAAACCGCCTGCTGCATTTCTTGAGCAAGCAACTCCGCTATCCCGCTTTAGCGATGCAAAACAACATTTCGGGTACTGTACTCATCAGTTTTGTTGTGGACAAAGCTGGAGAAGTGACTGACATCCAAATCGTTCGCGACCCGGGAGGAGGTTTGGGTAAGGAAGCCCTGCGCGTGGTGCGGAAAATGCCCAATTGGATTCCGGGCAAACAAAGAGGGAAGGAAGTAAAGGTGCGTTACCGCTTGCCAGTTCGCTTTCACTTGAAGTAGTCCATTTGAAAAAACATCCAATCAAGACATTCAAAAGCCATAGACATTAATCAAAGGTCTACTCAACGCTGGTAGTTTTTCGACGACAAGAAAAGGGCATCATTCTTCGGAACTGCCCTTTTCACTTTCCTCTCGGGAATCCTTATCTTTGGGGAATGGAACGTCCTGATTTTTCAACAATTGATTTTGATCCTACCCTCGGCTCTTCCGTCGCTTCCAAAGAACAAAGGGTCTGGGAAAGTCCCGAGGAGATTACCATCCATGCCCACTACGGTCCTGAAGATGTAAAGCAATTGCATCATCTCGGTTTTGCCGCAGGGCTACCACCTTATTTGCGGGGCCCCTACAGCTCGATGTATGCTGTCCGGCCTTGGACGATTCGCCAGTATGCGGGATTTTCCACGGCGGAGGCCAGTAACGCCTTTTATCGACGCAATTTGGCGGCTGGACAAAAGGGCTTGTCGGTAGCGTTTGATTTGGCGACTCACCGGGGCTATGATTCCGATCATCCGAGAGTAGCGGGAGATGTGGGCATGGCGGGAGTGGCCATTGATAGTGTGGAAGATATGAAGGTGCTCTTCGATCAAATTCCATTGGACAAAATGTCGGTATCCATGACGATGAACGGAGCGGTGATTCCCATCATGGCTTTCTACATCATCGCCGCCGAAGAACAGGGAGTGGCGCAGGCTCAGTTGAGTGGAACCATTCAAAATGACATCCTTAAAGAGTTTATGGTGCGGAACACCTACATCTATCCTCCCGCTCCTTCCATGCGCATTATTGCCGATATTTTCGAATACACGGCCCAACACATGCCGCGGTTTAACTCCATCAGCATCAGTGGTTATCACATTCAGGAGGCGGGAGCTACGGCGGATATTGAACTGGCCTACACTTTGGCCGATGGCCTGGAGTACATTCGTGCCGGTTTAAAAGCTGGCCTGGCCATTGACGATTTTGCGCCCCGCTTATCTTTCTTCTGGGGCATTGGGATGAATCATTTTATGGAAATTGCCAAATTGAGGGCAGCGCGGATGCTGTGGGCAAAAATGGTCAAAACTTTTGATCCCCAAAATCCAAAGTCGATGGCCCTCCGAACGCATTGCCAGACCTCCGGTTGGAGTTTGACGGAACAAGATCCCTACAATAACATTGCTCGCACTTGTATCGAGGCCCTGGCAGCTACGCTGGGCGGTACGCAATCTTTGCACACCAATTCCTTGGACGAGGCAGTTGCATTACCAACGGATTTTTCGGCAGCGATTGCGCGCAATACTCAGATTTATCTCCAAAAGGAAACGGGGATTACCAAAGCCGTTGATCCTTGGGCGGGTTCGTATTACGTAGAATACCTGACCGATCAATTGGCGCGACGTGCTTGGACCTTGATTGAGGAAATAGAGGAATTGGGAGGAATGGCCAAAGCGATTGAAAATGGTTTGCCCAAACTCAGAATTGAAGCTGCGGCGGCTCGTAAACAGGCACGTATTGACAGCGGTAAGGACCAGATTGTCGGGGTCAACATCTTTCGTTTGGAGCAAGAAGAAGGGATGGATACTTTGGAAGTAGACAATACCGCGGTACGAGAATCCCAGATCAAACGTTTGGAGCAAATGCGTTCTGGTCGATCGGAAGTGGCGGTGCAAAAGGCCTTGGCCGATATAGCGCATTGTGCGAAAACTGGAACGGGCAACTTACTCGCCCTTGCCGTAACAGCGGCGCGCTTGCGCGCCTCACTGGGGGAGATTTCTCTGGCCATGGAAAAACATTTTGGTCGATACGTAGCGACAACTCGTTCGGTCAGTGGGGTGTACTCAAACGAAATTCGAATGGATGAAAATTTTGTAAAAGCACAACAAGCAGCAGATGAATTTGCGGAATTAGAAGGTCGGCGTCCACGGATTATGATTGCCAAATTGGGCCAGGATGGCCACGATCGAGGTGCCAAAATTATTGCGACCAGCTTCGCCGACTTGGGTTTTGATGTCGATATTGGTCCACTCTTTCAAACCCCTGCTGAAGCCGCTCGCCAAGCTGCCGAAAATGATGTCCACATTTTGGGGATTTCTTCCTTGGCAGCTGGGCACAAAACACTGGTCCCACAAACCATTCAGGAACTCAAAACATTGGGGCGGGAAGACATCATGGTCGTCGTTGGAGGAGTGATTCCCCCTAGAGATTACGATTTTCTTTACGAGCAAGGAGTCATTGGTGTTTTTGGACCAGGTACGGTCATTTCCAAAGCTGCTGGGGAAATATTGAAGGTAATGATTGAGGAATTAAAAGAAGAATAGGAGTACTTCGAATGAAGCATGCAAAATTTAAAGAAGAATTTTCGCGGGAGCTATTGCGCATCAACGCCAACAGAGCGACCATCATTTCGTGGATCGGCTTCTTTTTTAGCATTGTTTTGTTGTTCATTGATGTGTTGCGCTATCAATCTGGGCTATTCTCTGTCCACCCGCTATACTGGCTAATGCCATTTTCTCATTTGCTGCTGTCTTCCATGATTATCCCTATGTGGAGGATCAAAAAAATTAAGACTGAAGCCGTGGCCCATCGCAAACGTGCTATTTTACGTTGGACAGACTTCTGTTTGGGACTCACTTGGTTTTCTCTGATTCCGATGGCAGTGGTAGGGATTTTTGATCGGGGAAGTATTATGCCCTATGGCGTTTACATTTTTATTGTCAATCTCTTTTTTGTATTGCCTTATCGCAAGCGCTTATCCCTCAACATTAGTTCCTTTTTACTCTTGTCTTTGGGCATTCTCCTGATTGATTTGCCAGAGATCAAAAGTTTTATCTATCTGATCGAAGCCTTGGGGTTTATTATCCCCACTTTTCTCATCTCCAATAGGCAGTTTCGATTATTGCAAGATAACTTTGAAAGCAAACGGCTACTTGAGGAGAAAAATGCTTCGATTGAAGCTGCCAATACGGATTTGATGATGCAGGCTCTACAAGCACAAATGAATCCTCACTTCATTTTTAACACCCTCAATTCAATTCAACATTTTCTGGTATCCAACGATCAGCAATCCTCTTTGACCTATCTTTCGCGTTTTGCCCGCTTGATCCGCCTTATTTTCCAGTATTCTAAAGAGCGTTGGATTCGTTTGGAGGAAGAGATTGAGTTTTTAGAATTGTATTTGCAATTGGAGGAACTGCGCTTTGAAAATAAGATTACTACTCATTTTGAGGTAGACGAAAGACTGAGGAATGCTGATGATGATTGGGTTGTCCCACCGCTGTTGATCCAACCCTTGATTGAAAACGCCTTTAAACACGGATTGATGCACGTAGAACAGGGAGGGCAACTCAAGATCACTTTCCGTGAAGAAAACAACTGTCTGAGATGCGCTATCGAAGACAATGGCGTTGGGCGGGAAAAAGCACTGGCCTATGATCAGTGGAAAATCAAAGAACATCGCTCTTCTGCCCTGGAAATCATTCAACAGCGATTGGATGCTTTTAATGTGGCGATCGGGGGCCAAAAGGGGGAGGAAAAAGTAAACGACTTAACTTTAATAGATTTACAAGATCATCTGGGCAAGCCCCGGGGAACTCGGATTGAGTTGGCTCTCTGTCTTCAAACTCAAAAAATGCTCTACGAACGTTCTTTGCGTGGCGTTCAAACCTTTTACCAACCCACAGATTACTCCTCATAGAACAATTCCATTGCAATATTGTCGGCCAATAATTTGCCCCTGGTACTGAGGGTGTATGTTCCCTCTATGTTCTTGATGGTCTCATTGTGTAAAAAAGACTGGACCTTTTTGGTGAAATATTGGTAGAAGTGATCGCCCCAATGTTTTAATTTTTCTTCCTCACAACCCCAAACGGTACGCAGTGCGGTCATGATGTATTCGTTGTATTGTTGGGCTGGACTCAGTTGTTCTTTTTCGAAGAAAGGTAGATCGGCTTTGATCTTTTTGATGTACTGAGCATTATGCGCAATATTCCATTGGCGACTTTGCCCATTGAAGGAATGTGCCGAAGGGCCAATACCAAGATAATGTTGTCCCAACCAATAATTAGAATTATGCCGAGCAAAGCAATTGGGTAGGGCAAAGTTGGAAATTTCGTAATGGATATAGCCCGCCTCAAGCATTCTTTGCAATAAATACTCGAACTGGCGAGCAGCTTGTTCTTCGTCCACAGGGGTGGCCTTCTTCATTTTTACAAAATGATCAAGAGCAGTTCCAGGCTCAACCGTCAGGCAGTAGCAAGAAATGTGGGGAATGTTGAGGGCAAAGATTTTATCTAAGTTTTCCTTCCATTGTGCATCAGAAGTGCTCGGACTGCCGTAAATCAGATCGATGCTCAGATCATTGAAACCGGCAGCTCTAGCCATCAGGATGCAATCATAGGCTTCCTCGGCAGAATGGGCTCGATTCATGAATTGCAGATCTTCCTCAGAGAAAGATTGAATGCCGATGCTCAATCGGTTGATTGGACTTTTGCGCAGCATTTTAATTTTTTCCGCGGTTAAATCATCGGGATTGGCTTCTAAGGTAATTTCTGCATCTGGAGCGATTTGAAAAAATCGTTGGATATGTTCAAAAAAGTCGTTGAGTTCCTCCACATCTAAAAGAGAAGGAGTGCCCCCACCAAAATAAATGCTCTGCAATAACGTATCATTAAGGTATTGGCTTCTTTTTTCAATCTCTAAATGCATGGCTTTCAACAAATCCTCCTTGTGGCGCATTGAAGTTGAAAAATGAAAATTGCAATAATGGCAGGCCTGCTTGCAAAAGGGAATATGAAGATAAATGCCCGACATTTGTGATAGATATGACTTTATTGAAAAAGTATTGTAAGGAAAAAGACTTGAAAATGATAATTATTCCAAAATAAAAAGTGTTATAATCACCAATAAGATGGTTGGCCATCTGATCCATCAAATCGATACTGTTTTGTTGTACAAACACAAAATTTATGCATCTTGTTTAACGCTGCTCTTCGCCTTATTGTTCGCAGTAGAAGGGCTAAGCCAGCGGCGCTATGAGCTCCAAGTGGAGCTTTTAGATCGTCCGCAAGATTGGAAAGAACAACAATTGGACCATCAAAAGAACTTGCCTGATTCTTTGTCTTTACTTGGAGAACTGAAGCGTATTGTTTTCCAATTGCACAGTGAGGCTTATTTAGAGGCTTCAATCGATAGTTTGCAGTTTCAGGATACTTTGGTCCGTGCTTTTTTGCATGTAGGAGGACAATATCAGTGGGCGCAGTTGGAAAACGGAAACGTAGAAGCTGTTTTTTTAGATCAGGTAGGATTTCGGGAGCGACTTTACGAGGGCAAAGATTTTTACTATAAAGACGTCCTCAAATTGCAGGAAAAATTGCTCAGTTATGCAGAGAATAACGGTTATCCATTTGCCTCAGTTTGGCTCGATAGCATTCAGGTGGAGGGGAACCGAATTGCGGCCAAACTGTTTATGAAACGCAATCAACTTTTCCTCATCGAAGCAGTCAACATTATCGGAAATGCCAAAATAGCTAAAAATTACTTGGAGAACTATCTGGGATTGCAACCCGGAACTTTGTATAGCAAGGCCAAAATTTTAAAAATTAGAACGCGAATCAGAGAGCTTCCCTTCCTACAAGAAAAACGAGATGTGACCGTTACCTTTGCTGGAGATCGAGCCACGATCAACCTGTTTTTGGAAAGTAAAAAGGCAAGTCGTTTTGATTTCCTTATTGGGCTTCAACCCCGAACCGAATCGGGAGGAGGAAACCAACCGGACATTCGTCGTTTTCAATTGACGGGAACCTTTAATGCCGATTTGCACAACCAATTTGGCTGGGGGGAGAAAATCTATGCGGAGTTTCAGCAGTTGCGTCCAGAGACGCAGGAATTGAATTTACAATTTGCCTATCCCTACGTCCTCAATTTGCCTTTTGGAACGGATCTAAAATTTGACTTGTACAAACGGGATACCAGTTACCTGGACGTCATCTTTGATCTGGGGGTACAATATTTGTTGGAAGGGGGAAATTATTTAAAAGCCTTTTGGAACAACAGCTCAACAGCCATTCTCAATATCAACGAAACAGCCATTCTTGCACAACGGCGCTTGCCACAAAACCTCGATGTCAGCCGATCGACTTTTGGCTTGGAATACCAGCTACAAAAACTCAATTATCGATTCAATCCTCGTAAGGGCTGGTCGATTTTACTCCGCGGTGGAGCAGGGATCAAAAGAATCAAGCGGAACAATGATATTTTACAATTGCAAAGCAATGGCTTTGATGCTGCCAGTTTGTACGATACATTGAATCTCAGCTCTTTTC
Organism: Bacteroidota bacterium; assembly: GCA_039199865.1. GTDB lineage: Bacteria > Bacteroidota > Bacteroidia > Chitinophagales > Saprospiraceae > JALZUU01. The sequence continues at coordinate 7,612 of JBCCSR010000002.1, read as the reverse complement.
AATACCAGTTTCAAACCGACCTAGCCTACTACCTGCCTCTGTTCAAAAGAGCGACGATCAAGACGAGTCTTCGAACTGGTTTGATCATTTCTGAGCAGAACATCTATCAGAATGAGCAATTTCGAATTGGGGGAAATCGCATTCTCCGAGGCTTTGATGAAGAATCGGTTTTTGCCACCAATTATGGCATTTTGACCACAGAATTGCGCTTTTTGATCGGGATTAATTCCTATCTCTATGCTTTTGGTGATTTTGGTTACGTGGAGAATATTACCACTGAGAGGCGAAACTTTGATCGACCCATTGGGATGGGAGCAGGGATCACCTTTGAGACAAAGGTCGGTTTGTTTGGCTTTAGTTTAGCCGTAGGTCGACAACAGGGCAATCCCTTTGATTTTCGTTCGGTAAAAACGCATTTTGGTTATGTCAGTTTGTTTTAAAGCGGCCACTGGAAGGATGAAAAGGCTCGTATTTAGTCTCTACTTTTTACCCAGTTTTTAACTTGTTGTAAGGCTTGGAACGTTTTGGAATGGTATTTCCAAATATTGAAATAGGCTTGGGCTTGAGCACCGAAATTTCGCCTTACTTTTTCAATGGAGGGAATCATACTACCTTCAAAATCAAAGACCTGAAGTCCGAGTTTTTCTTTGGTGTAGCGGATGGCTTCCCAAACCAAAAGGATGCCCGCACCACTACCGCGCAAATTGGGGTCGTGACCAGCCATATGATAATAGGCAGAACGGCCATCCCAAACCAGATAAACGGCCGCATGTACTTGATCCTTGGCATCGACCGCATAAAAGATTGTTCTGGCCCCCCGCTGCGCCACCAATGCATCGTAGCGTTGCAGATAATCGAAAGATAGACGGAAATTTAATCCCTGACGTTCGAAGCTCATTTTTTTTAATCGATAGAAATCATCCAAAGAACGATCGGTTTGAATTTCCACTAAGTTTTTGGCCTTTTTGATTTTATTGTTTCGGTAGTCGCTACAAAAATTGCCGAATACTCGATCGAGATCATCTAACGGATCGATGACAAAGGAGTAATAAGTACTTTGTTGATAGCCTTTCCAGTAAAAGGGCAACCAATTTTTTAGATCGTAATGCATGTTTTGACTAAAAAAGGCCACTTCTGGCAATTGATCAATCAAGGCTTTGAGAATAGAATATTCATGCTTGCTGTGTCGATATTGAGGCAGAAGATAGGGCCCCATCATTTTGGTCAGGTAGGGAAGGCTGATGGTTTGAAAAGGTCCTGATTTTTTCAGGTAATAAGGCAGACTTCCCGCAATTTGCCCACCCTTTTTGACGAGCGCTACATCCCACCAGCCATCGACAATGACGGCATCCAAATGCCAGGCTTGGGAAAAAAGAGGAATATCTTTTTGTTTGCGACAAAAGTGCCGATATTGCTCCTTATTGCTCATTAATTGAGTTTGTGTTATGTTGATTAAAATTGTCGATTCTTTGCAGCAGCATGCTACAAAATTAGCATTTTGCATTCATAATCGGGAATACACTTATGGGGACCTGGCTACTTGCGTCTCCGGTATCCGAGGACTGTTGCGTAAAGAACGCCCAACAGGTCATTTTATTGGTTTGCTGGCTTATGATGCTATTGAAACCTACGCGGCTATCATTGCCATCTGGTTGGAGGGACGTGCCTTTGTTCCACTGAGTCCGAAGAGTCCAGAGGATCGCCATCGCAATATTTTGGCTCAAGTTGATAGTCATTGTATCATGAGTGTAGAGCCAGTCAAAGGTTTTTCCTCCGGGGAAAAGCCCATTAGGGTGTTGGCTACTAAGGGGCTGCGTTCGGAGGAACTGCTCCTTGATATTCCTCCACTCGCGGAAGATCAAATAGTCAGTATGCTTTTTACTTCGGGAAGTACGGGTTTACCCAAAGGAGTACCTTACACCCTCAAAAATATCAATTCCACTCTGGATGCTTTTTTTGCCTTGGATTATCATCTGACCCCAAAGGATCGATTTTTACAGATGTTTGAATTGACTTTTGACATGTCCATGTTGTCTTATTTGCCCCCTTTGTGCATTGGGGCGAGTGTGTTTACCCTTGGTCAGAGTGGGATGAAATATTTACAAGTTTATCAATTGCTACAAGAGCAGCAATTGACTTTTGCCGCTATGGTCCCTTCGACCCTTAATTTGTTGCGGCCTTATTTTTCCCAAATTCATTTGCCTCATCTACGGCTCGTCTTGCTCGGTGGGGAACCTTTTTATTTGGATTTGGCGATGGAATGGTTTGATTGTATTCCCAATGCTCGCTTGATCAATATTTCTGGTCCTTGCGAAACCACTATGGCCTGCGTGGGCTACGAGGTAAAACGGGAGCGAAGCGAAAACAAAGCCCTCCATCAAATTCTGGCCTTCGGCCGTCCCTGGAAAAATACGGCAGTGTTGATTGTCGATGAGCAATTGCAACCTGTTGGCTTGGAAGCAACTGGGGAATTGTGTTTTGCTGGAGATCATGTCATGCAAGGCTATTGGCAAATGTCAGAGCGCAATCAGCAGATTTTTTTCGAACGAGAAGTAGATGGACAAATGCTTCGCTTTTATCGGAGTGGAGATATGGCCTATTTAGACGACGAGGGCGATTTGTATTCTTGCGGGCGAAAAGACCATCAATATAAAATTCAAGGCTACAAGGTAGAGTTGGGAGAAATTGAACAAGTGGCGATGCAATGGACCAAAGGGATTCCGGTAGCGGTGGTGGTAAAGCGTTTAAACAATGGGTTGTTGGAAATCCATTTGTTGGTAGAGCAGCAAGGAGTGGAGGAAGCAGAATTGAAAGCCTATTTGCAGGGCAAACTGCCTCCCTACATGATACCCAAATCGATTCGGGGACTTGCAGTGTTTCCCCGGACGCTAAGTGGGAAAATTGATCGCTGGGCGATTTCAAAAACGCAGTAGGCTTTACTACAATTGCCCTATTTTCTATCTTGAAAATAGGGCAATTGTAAAAGGACAACGGATTTGTTCTACCGGTCAAGATTGAGTAAAGTAAAATTACGATGATGATCCGGTAGAACAAATTGGATCAAAGGCCTTATTCGCGGAAGACCCTAAAAGTACCTATGACCGTAGATGTTCCACTGGGGTGACTTCCAGGTAAGGTACCATTAAAAGTTCCTTCCATCAATTCACCAATCTCCGCAAAGTTGGTCAAATTGACTTCAAAATTGGCACAATTTGTAGTGGCGCCTGAACAGTTGGCATAGGGGAAATTATTGCCATTTTGCCCCCCAAAATAAGCGCTGCTAGGGGAAATAATGACTGGCGCATTTGCCTCAAAAAGCAAATAGACATTCGTGGAGTCGGGGCCAAAGCCATCAATGATAACAAAATTAGAGTCTACGCTACAGTATGGATCAATGATGAGAAAATCGATACCATCGATGGAAAAGCTCAGGGATTCTGTTAAATCCTCACAAGCCGTTAGCGTGCCAAAATTAACATCAACTCCGGGGTTAATTGGAAAGGAACTAATCTCCGTTTCCTTGGCCTCATCGATATCAAAACCTTGGAGATCGATTGACGTCACATCGGCGCAAACAATGATGAAATTGCTAAACAAACCATTGTCATCAGGAAATAAAAAGACCGTTTGATTATCGCCATAAGTGCCTTTGACATAACCATTGGTCACCAATGCTGAACTGCAGTTTTCCATTTGACCCAAAAGGTTGACCTGTTGGGCAAAGGTAACGCCAGAAAAATCAACGACAATTGGAGAAAGTACTACATCGCTACTAAAAGGACCAATGGTTGCGGTATAGACGACCCCAGAACAACTTCCATCGATTTCAACGGATAGTGTGAGCTCTTCATCCCTAGGAATTTCTCCACCGAAGACGCCATTTTCATCGCTGTATCCATATCTGGTTAGTGCAGACGAGTTGATGGTTAATTTGACCCGTAGGTCTGGCAAAGGATTGCCATCTGGATCGACGAGCGTTCCCTCCATGTCCACTAAAGGAAAGCCAACATCACAGTTCCAAAAGGAAAAATGACTGACTTGACCAACGTATTTTTCTCCATCAAAAGTGGCCTGACCTTCTTCCTCCCAATAGCCCGTATTTTCGTTAAAATACCAAAGTGGGATGACGCTAGGGGCACCGTCTCTCAAGGCTTGGGGCACCGGAAATTCGAGATTGGCACTGCTGCCTTCGGCAAGGTTGAGGGCTTCACCGGAAGTCCCTTCCAACTCTACTGCTAGCATCCCATAAGTAGCCAATTGTACAAACTCTAAGGAAGTGTTGACCGCTCTCAGATCACCGGGAGTCATGGCGGCCAAATCATCGGAAGTGGGGTCCATCCACCTGGCAGCGACACTTACTTCGCCGGAATAAGGCGTTCCATCGCCTTTGATGATGCCACTGGCGGGTAAGGTGATTTTACTATTCCCGTTGGCAGTGAGGCTTCCTCCAGCATCGGCCATCACTGTACCAACGATGGTCTTACTGAGCAACATTACTCGCGTATTGGATCGATCTCCTGCCCGGGGATTGAGCATTTTGGAGGCCGTGAAATAACCTGTCTTGTTGATTTTGACCAAGGTGCCAAATTCATTCATCGAGACATTTCTGAACAAAAATACTCCATTTTCATCGGTAAGGACTTGTCTATTGTCCACCCTGACCGTTGCGTTGTTAACGGGGGCTCCATCCTCATCCGTGACGATTCCAGACAGGGAAGCCGAAATCATGTTCACGGGAACATCATAATCGATTGATGGATTGGGAACAACTGGATCGACGAGGCCATCCTTTTGGCAAGACTGGAAGATAAGGCTCACCAGGAAGAACAAATAAGCGATATTTTTTAACTTAAGCATAATGTATTTTTTGATATTTGATTTGAAAAGCATAGCATATGTCTATATTCACCCCCATACACGTAAGGAAAAACGCATTGGTTGGGTCAAAGGAATTTTTTTTTCAACGCCCTCATGCAGTCCCAAGGAAAAGTTGGCCCAGAACCCTAAATGGCAATGGTGAAATGATTGTCCTGAGATCTGATGCTTCATCTCTAAAATAAGCCTTATCTTCAGCTCATGAAGACGGATATCCCAATCGCCAAGCAGGCACAATTGATCCAACAAATGGAAGCCAATCTCTACCATTTGTATCAGCGTATTGCAAGTGTAGCGGGTGGAATGAAGGAGTCGGCAAGTGGGGTTCGCTCCGTGAATGTTCCCAATTTATTGTGGCCAAGAACGCTGTTTGATCGGCCTTCGGAGGAGACAGACTTGGCTCAGATTGTTGCAAAGATCAAAGAAGGGCAACTTCCTCCTTTTTGGATCATGTGTCATCGCGACAATCAATCTTTGCACCGGCAACTTTTAGAACAAGGTTTTCGGCATATGGCCCAGTGGCCCGGGATGGTTTTGCCTCTCGCAAAACGGGAGGCTCCAGTGATCGATGACTCCATTGAAATCAGTCAATTGAGTGAGGAGGCGGAACTGAGGGCATGGTTGGCCTTGGTCAATGAAAATCTGATGAAGACGACTCACTTGAATTTTTCCCTTTTTCAAAAATGTTTGCGCGAAATCCCGAATCTTCGATTTTACGGCTTGAAACTCGACGGAGAAATGGTATCTACCGGATTGACTTATTGGCATAAAGATATCCTGGGAATATACATGTTGAGCACTGCTAAGGCTCATCGTCGTCGGGGGTATACCACTTTATTATTAGCGCATCTGTTGGCAGTAGCTCGGAACAATGATTGTCGATATGCCTGCTTGCAAGCCAGTGCAGATGGTCAATGGGTATATCCCAAATTGGGTTTTGAGACCATTTGTCATTTTGATATTTACTGGTTGTTGGGGTATCGATAATCGAAAAAGTCGATTGGCTTATTTTGTACAAAAAAAGCGAAAGTTTGCTTTATTTGTGGGGCAAGGGTCCAAGAGAAGGCCTAGCTTTGGATAGTGAGTCGGATGACAAGTCATCACGCAATGGATGAAGGCCCTATTATTTCATCACTTTTAGCTATTTTTAACGAGGAATGGATCAGCAAGATATACTCAAGGAATTGCAAAGCATTTTTGTTCAGGTTTTCAATCGACCGGATATCCAGATTGAAAACAGCACCAAGGCGGAGGATGTCGAGGGCTGGGATTCCTTGAATCACGCCATTTTGATGGATCAAATTGAAAAACATTTTGAATTGCGTTTTGATTTGATGGACATGCTCAAAATGCAAACGGTGGCGGATATTTGTACACTTATTGAGGCCAAAAAAGCATGAAACTCCGCCTGGTCTCCACTGCTGAATTGCCGGCCTTTGTTGCGTCAAAACATTACCAACAAGCTACTCAAGTCCCCATCACTCCTTTGCGTGCAATTTCCCAGTCGAATAATCCAAGAGCAGAAGCCGACGATGTTGTATTAGTCATTGCAGAAGATGCAGCAGGGCAGCTTTTGAGTTACATTGGTTGTTTGCCCGACCGTTTGGCTGCTGCTCCTGATACAAAAGTTTGTTGGTGCAGTTGTTGGTGGTCCGACTCGGAGTTGGGACAGTCGGCAGCCATTCCCGTATTTCACAAAATGCTAGAACTTTGGGAAGGTAAAATGCTTTTTGATGCCTTGCCCCCACATTCCATTGCCATTCTAGAACGCTTAAAATTTGTTGACTTCATTCCAATGAAGGGCAGACAATACAATTTGCGCTTTAAATTGGCGCAGGCCTTGCCCAATCGCTTTGCTGGATTTGCAAATTTTCGAGGGCCATTACGATTAACGGATCAGTTGCTCAACTTTTTTCAAGATCGACGCCTGAGTCAACATCAAGATCGATCAGTGGAGCTCCAACTGATGGATCTGTCCTCCATGGACGAAGCTACTCAGCAATTTATCCATCAGCACAATCAAAAAGAATTGATAGGCAGGCAGGCAGGAGATTTAAAATGGATCCTACAACATCCTTGGGTAGACGAGCGAGAGAAAGGGGAAGGGCCTTTTTCTGAAAAATACTTTTTTACGGCTCATGCGGAACAGTATTTTAGTTGTTTGTTACAAGTCCGAAAAGGGGCGCAAATCATTGCGGTCCTGTTGCTGACTTGTCGCGATGGCGTTGTTCGATCGCCTTATGTCTATTTTGACGAGCCCTTCAATCAGCTGTTGGCAGAGGTGGTACTCCAACTGCTCGTTGAGTGGAAGGCCAATGCTTTTATCTGTTTTCATTCTCAACTGAATGAGGCTTTACAACAAACATCCTTCGCCTTTCTTCACCAAAAAGAAATCACTAAGGTTTTTGGTATTCCCAAGCAGTTGGCAGTTCATTTGGAAAACCATCCTCACATTCAGGATGGAGATGGGGATGTGGCCTTTACTTAGCTGGCTACTTGTTCTCTTTTCACGCGATGTTTGCCGAGCATTTTTTTGAGCAGATAATACCAAAGTTCTCCACGCAGTTGGCGTTCGGCATCGATAGTGTACCATTCCAGTGGCCAACGTTGAAAATGAAAGGAAATGCTTTGTTGCTTGAAGCCAGCACAAGCAAAGGTAAGCTCCGCAATTTTTTCTTCTGTAATTTTTTCAAAAAAAGAAGAACTGACCTGGTCGTCCGTAAACGGAAAAGCAAAG
>JBCCSR010000001.1:0-43510 GCA_039199865.1 Bacteroidota bacterium | reverse complement strand
TTCCAGATAGGAGCTGAATAATTTGATTGGCATTCGTTAGGGGCAAACATTGCTCCATGGAGTAGGCGCCTCGGAAAACCCCCAACTCGGATGCAGTCAACAAAAGTTTTTCACCGTTTTCCAATTGGACTTGATACAAGGTACTCGGATAATCAATATTACTCGTCCCAGTTTGCGACATCGCTGCCCGAAGTTCTTGTAACTCTAAATCCTCACTAGCGATAATCAATTGACCACAGTTGGAGGTATTGAATATGGATTGTACGGGAGCAATTCCATTTTCATCAGAGCCATTCATCCGTTCAAACTCAAAATTGGTTTGTCTGATGATCAGACTTGCATCAGAAAATCGCTCGGTGATCACCAACTGGACTTCATCGTAAAAATAGCCATTGCCATCCAACCAATCTTCAATGTGCTGAGTAAGCCCAGGATAAGGATTATTGCCACTGGGATCCCAGATGTAGGGAGGTCCGGGTAAATTGAGGATCAATCCTCCTCCAATGATTTCATTGATCTCTTTGTTAAAACGAGGAACAAATGGTACCGTGTAATCACAAACTGCAATCGTATCGGCACAAGGATCGTAGCAATTGATCTTCAAATCGTCATTGGTCAAGCGAATAGTCATCAAATCCGTTAAATTGATTTGGGGTGCGGCTTCACAACTTCCTCCAACATCAATGACTTCACAAGCATTCAGTGGCCATCCATCGGTGGTTCCAGATCTGAGCGTATTGACATGCGTCAGCCAACCTCTTGGATTATAGCTGTAATCCACCGATTGTAAAAAGCGATCCTCTCCAACATTGCCCAGATTTTTCTCGATCAATTCATCCCGATAATTGTATCGATTGTGACTTACCCAATCGACGTTGTTGTTGACATTTTGGTAGGTATTGATCAAGCGCTTGCCATGATCATAATCAAATTTTTCGACCGCCAGTACCCCATCTTGCGCATAACCCGTCAAAAGCAGTCGATCTGTTTTGCCTTCATACTGATAGTCTACGTATTGTAAAAAGCCTAGGTGCGTTTCTCGCTTTTCCATGTCGAGCCGACTAACATTGTCGTACTCATAGGTCGTGAGCAATGGCTGGTAGTTGTTACCGACATCCAAGACCCGTAGTTGGGTCGTTGCTACTTGACCAGTACCTGGGCCACCATGATTGTAATAGCTATGGCGAATGATTTCCTGGCCACTTTGAGTCCCTCCGGGGCCTACATAGGTAGCTTCGGGTTGAAAGTAAACATTGTACGAAAAGGTCAAATGCCGATTGGGACCAATCTCTTCTTGGAGCTGATCGTTGGGATAGTAACTAAAATCTGTAGTGATCTCGTTGGGCAAGACTTTTTTCCTGAGTCGATTGTATTGATCGTACTCATAATGGTAACTGAACACATCTTCATTAGCAGTCGACATTGGAGAACGAACATCGGTCAAATTGCCTCGATCATCGTACCCATTGTAGGTGTCAATATTTCCATTTTCGTAACGGCGGGTTAAAACGAGCTGACCAATTTTATCGGTATAAGTCGTAGTTGGATGTCCATTTTCATCTTCTTGAATGACTCGAAACAATTGACTGGCATCATAACTTTGTCCAGTTGCGATGTTGAGCACTGGATCGGACCCACCATTTCCATAAGTAGTGGCCACCGCTCCCACATGATAGAATGCTCTACCCGTTTCCCGACTAAGCGGATTGGATTCATAGAAGACTTGATCGTAGGCTTCACCAGTGAGCATTTGGGGCTTGGTGTAGGCGCCACTAATCTGTCCATCGGTCAACAAAGGATGATAAGCTTTTGCTACACGACCGAAAACATCATACTCCACGGCCCCTTGTACCACATCGAATCCCTCCGGAGAGTAGGCTTGGGCCACCGTTTGCAAGGGACGTCCCAAACCATCAAAATATTGATAACGCACCACATCGTCCACTCCCGTTTTGGTTCGAATAGCGTTGGGACCTCCTCCTCCCGCCAAGGTGTAATTGTAGGCAAAAGTACTGACCAAACCACCACCACGTGCCGCCATCCTGGTCAGTCGTCGAAATTCATCATACTCATAACTTGTAGCCAGTCCATCCATATCGACGATAGTGCTAAACAAACGAGTTCCGGGATAGTAATGGTACTCCCATTCCCTGTCGATGATTGATTTGGTTTTGACTAGATCATTCTCCCAGGTATAATTTTCGGTAGGACCATTAAGTCGATCCAACTGAGACAAATACCCTTCAGTATTGTAAGACAAGGTCGCCATATCTCGCTCACTGCCATCTAGATAAATTTCCACAAGTTTTTTCAGTCGTGGTGCACCACTGAGATTGGCATAAATGCTTTTTTGTCCCCCAACCAGATTTCCCGCTACGTATTTCTTGACCTGCAAGGGCAGAGCAATCATATACCTGCTTTCCAGATCGTTTTGCATGCCAATTAGATCTGTATCGTTTACAGTGAGGTCTGGAGCATACAAAGTTTCCGTTCGATGAACTTTCCCATCACTATTCTCCATCTCCGTGGCAATCGGCATGAGGTGAAGACCATGTTCGGCGTATTCGTAGGAAGTCGTCGTGGTGATTCCATCGATGGTTGAACTGGTTGCAGCAAGGCGATAAGGGCGGGTCCGAATTTCATAAAAATTGAGGAAGCCCGGGGTGAGGCCACAACCTGTACTCACCCATTGCGCCTTAAATAAGTGGGCATCACTGTAAACATATTCATCTGGATAAGGGGTGTTGCTGTCATAAGCGACCGGTACGCCAGACACCAAGCGTTTTTCCGAATTCGACTGATTGCCCTGTTGGATGCGGGCCAAGCGGGGGGCAAAGGGATAGCCTTCGTATTCAATAGCATCTTCTTTAAAATAAGTATAGGTATTTTTGCCCAAGCCATTGAGATGTTCGGTAACGTGGGAATAGTTGATGTGAGCGCCCTCGAAACCGGACAAAGGAACAATGCTATTGTTCATAAAAAAGACCCCTCCTCCCCTCATGGAAAGATAGTTGTCGTCATCGGGGATGTAAATTAAATTCGTGTAGTAAGGACAACTGGTAGTGTTGACAACAGACGTATCCGTTTCAATCCACCAATCCCGCCAATACTTGGGCTTTTGATAAAGGTTTCCACTAGAGCGATTGTCTCCATTCGCATTTAGGTATTCGTAAGTTTTAACGATCGGTGGACCATTTTCCACAATAGCATTATCGGAAGTTATTTTCTTGATGCGCAAGCCACCTACCTTGATGTTGCCTTGCGTTTGTACATTAGAAAGAATTTTAAAATTAGCCCTGGCATAACAAGGGGTGACAGCAATCCTGTACGTTACCCCTACCTCCAAAGCAGTGAACAAGTCGACCAAATTGCCCTCCATTGGATTGGGAGGCAAACTGACGGTTTGAAGAGGGACAGTTGTGAAGGGGTTTTCATACAGCGTAACCAACATATTCTGATAACCACTTGCACTCGTTGGATCACAACCTTGGTGATCAACACAGGTGACATCTGTATCCTCAAGCACTGCAATGTAAGTAGCACCATCTATTTCATTTTGGCTGCCAAATTGAAAAGTGGTAGAATAGCTCGTCGTAGGAATATTGCACGCTGTGGTATGATTTAGGATCATCTCCGTTTCCACAAAATCCCCATAGTATTCATTGGCCTCGTATTCAAAAGTGGTAAATCCTCCGGTGGGATAAGTAATTTTACTTAAGGTTCCCCACTTCATTGGCTCTTCGTGAGTAGAGCGGTCTGATCGACCATCGTATTCAATATATTGAGTGGCCTGAAGATTGGGAGTGTAAAAATAACCCAGGGTTTTGGGAATGTTAAGCCGATTGCCTTTGTGGTTATTGTTATCATCTACACCATTGTAAAAACCCCAGTGGTCAATCGCCCAGGACAAACGATTGGGTAAGAAATTGCCATTGCCGTAGTATTCAAAAACATACGGAGGCTTGGCCGCGGTGCTTCCATCACTTCCTTCGCATGGCTTTTCCTGAACACTCAATAAACGCAAGCGCTTATTGGCAGAAATACCCGTTGAAGTTGCGGTAATGGCATGTTCGGTATCGTCAATAAAATAATCGGTATTCAATACAAACTCCTGGCAAAAGGCACCGGAAGTAACGACGATTTTATCCAACTCTTTTGCTCGGGGTTGATTATTATTAAAGTGAAAATTTTCTTCCAAATCCTGTCGATCCCCTCCTGCAATGAATTCAATGAATTCTTTACTGGTACTGATTTCTTTTAATCGCCAACCATTCATCCACGAATGTCCAAAATCAACATTGTTGTTCCCTGTGTTCGTAATATCATGCTGTCCTCCACAGGTATTGTATTCTGAAGCTAAGAATGGATAGGCATAACTTTCCCCTTCATAATTGAAATAAATAGTATGTCGATCGTCAAAAGATAAAATTTTGGTCAGATGCCAACTTGAGGGAGCCACCGGAGATTGAAAAGAATTGGTTGTCATCTCGATCCCTTTGTTGATCCCATCGGTCCCCGTAGCATCGCCAAACTGATAAATGGTTCCATCCGGTGCAACGATTTCAAAACCACACAAATGAACGGCATCATTTGGAGCTCCTTTAAAAATGGGAACTACTTTCAGATCCTGTTGTGGAATCAATACCACTCTCTCTTCCGCAGACAAACTCACCTGATTGTCTAGATAAAATTTACCACTGTAACCGCCAATGTTAAAGGAAAAGATATCGGGTTCATTGTCTCGAACATTGTCATTGACTTGGCGTAAATAATCATAAAACCCACAATAATCTTGTTGATGATCCGGAATTTCATGACCAAAATAGTAATAGCCCCCAGGCCCTTCGTCTCGCAATCCTTGTACCGTTCGGCTGATGCTTCCTCCCGCATTCAAACTCCATCCTTGCCCCACCCAACTGGCCATCTCTCCAACTTTGAGTCCGGAGGCATGATAGCTAAGTGAAATGTCCAGAGAAAGCGGTCCCTCTTGAACCGTGTGAATGGGGACACCCACTGATGGAACGCCCGTATAATAACCCACGGGAATATCCCCATATTTGCCCAGACTTGCCGCATTGGGAGCAGGCATCACCACATCGCCCACTTCATTGTTAATTGCTTGGGCATGAGCGGCAAGCGTCAAACCCAAAAAGCAAAACATCATCGCAGTTCGCAAAACAAAAGTTTGCAGGATGCCTCCCCTAGTTTTCATTGCTCGAATCATTGTTCAATTTTTAAAACATACAAAATAGTTCCTTAGCCAAGGTCCAATCAATGGGCTTAGCATCAGTTTAGCGGGACGACAACAGGTCTCCCAAGGACTGATAACAGTCAATACTCAGCGATTAAAAGTGGTTATGATTTTTTTATCAAGACGAAAATGCTGGGCCTTTTCGCAATATTCGTACCCTCCATCTAGCTTTTGCTCTAGATCGATTTTACAAAACGCAACAGTAAAATTTTATTTGACAAATTCAATCATTGCAAATAATGATAGACGGGCGTTTTGCAATTTACTTATTTGAGAACGTACATAAATAATAGCGTAGGAACTCAGAAAAAGTTTCACGAAAAATGAATTTAACAGAAAGAAATAGCCCTTTTCAACAAAATAAAACTGCAAAAAAAATGCAGTCTGTTACTTGGGCAAAAGTTCGAAACTCAAACAACCCATTTCCTCCCCATTGACAATCAAAGCCAGTTGATGCCTCCCCGGATAAAAGGTTTTCGTTGTGATGATGCGAAACGATTGTTTGCGCTCCATTTTGAGCCTTGCCCCAGCTGCTAGCTTGCGCTCCGTAATTTTGAACACCTTCCGCGATAGACTACCATTGGCCCGCAAATAATCGATCCCGTATTCGATGCGAAGCAATGCTTCTTGCGGAGCGCTATTGGTCATTTGAAAGGAGAAATTCAACGTTTCGCCTATACGCACCTCTTTGGCTTGTAGATCAAATTGGTGAACTTGGAGTTGGTCGGTTGGGCTGTAGCCAAAAAGTTGCATGGCAGTTTTATTGCCCGCTTTGAGTAGCGTACGGCATGCGTGTTTGATGATCCAATCCGTTGCTTTACTCCGCCCTTTCCATTCCCGGCCGATCCGTAAAACCAGTTCTGGATGATCTTTGGAAATATCATTGAGATTATTGGCGACACTCTTGCGAACATATTCGCTGGGGTCATTTTTAAGTTGGGCCAATATGGGTAAAATGGGACTTGGATCTTTCTTCAATTCCGGTAAAGCCATCGCCCAAGGCAAGCGCGGACGGCAACCTTCGCTGGCCAAACGTCGAAGGTGAAGATCCGAGTGTGTTGTCCAGGCCAATATTTGTGGAATCAGTATTTCGGGATAACGAACAATAAATGGTCGAATGGCAAATTCACAACTAGTGAAGGGTGTCAACCATTCCATTGCGGCGAGCGAAGTCTTACAATGTTCCAAACCGTACAATTCCAGATAGTCGGGCAAAAACATATACTCTACGCTGGTTTCTTGGATGCCCTCATTCTCCAAAACCTTCAGCAATTTTTTCATCAGCGCCACTGCCTTTTTAAAATGGGTAGGCATCCACTGGTGCATGGTTTTGGTAGTATGGCGCATGCGATCTTTGAGCTCCCTTTGCTCCCACTGCTCATCAAAAATACTCGATAAGAAGGCCTCTCGATCTACCTTAGGCGAGACCTTTTGAAAAGCATTCAGAAAATTTTGGTAAAAGTCAGGAGAGTAAAGGTCTTTTAATAAGTGGCTCATTGGGAAGTAGATTGAGAAAATAAAGCTAAATGTAATATCGTTTTGCTGATGAAAAAAGCATTTTCTGGAAATTCTTTACCTTTGACAAGAGACTTTTGTCGCATCGGAAATAGTAACCATGGCCTGATCTTTTCTTACCTTCACTTTGAAAATGGACAGTCCCTCGTTCCTACCATCCAATTTCAAGTCTCCTACACTAAATGCAAAAAAATGAGACCTTACTTTCCAATTCTACTGATCACTTGCTTGTTGATCCATGCCCCTCTTTTTGCTGCCAAAGGCATCCTAAACGAAGACCTCAGTAGCCTCTTCAATAGTCTGGAGAATCAATTGAATGATGTCAAAGGAGAAAAAAGTACGGACTCCGGACTGGCAAAAAGTAAGGCCAACATTTATGAAACAGGACTTTCTATCGATGGAAATCTCGCCTATCTGATCATTGAAGATTCGGGAATTCGCTATCACCAAAGTTTGTTTGATAGCGAGTCAGATCGACTTTCTCTGTTGGATGATCTTCAAAGTTATGAAGGAAGCCATAGCATTCATCAAGTGAGTAGAACAGCAGGAGCAGAAATTTTCAAAGTCCGCAAAGGAAGAAAAACAATTGGCTTTTTACAATTCAAGACAGCAAAAGGGCAGTCAACGCTATTGGCCTTTTCCGCTCTAAATCAAAGCGATTTTCAGAGTAACCTTGAGCTTATTCTTCAAAGTGGAGGCAATGATTTTGCTGGTCTCAAAGGCAGTTTTATCAAAGAAAGCAGTGAAGGCATCGAACGCTTCAAATGCAATTTATCTTTTTATGCGGCCAGTGAAAGTTATTTCGTCGATGTTTTTACGGGACAGATTTATCAAATTTTAGGAAGATATGTGACCTTCCCTTTTGTCGCCTTACAAAGCCATTTGGAACGGATCAGCCGTTTTGGCAATGATTTCCAAATTGTGGATCGTGGTGTGGAGGATGAGACTTACAAAATTTATCTGAGCAAAAACAGACAAGACTACCTGGTCGAGCTACGCCGGAGCGGTTCGCAAACTTTACTCTCCATCTCCAAAGATCGAAGCAACACGGTCGAGGCGCCAACAGCACCAATCTCAGATGCTACCGATGAAGTCCCCGTTCAAGCAAACACAGACCTCGCCAAGGAAGAAGAAGCAAGTCAAAACGATGAAATATTTCAAGAAGAACCACTCGAGCTACCAAGCACCGCCCCCATAGAAGCAAGCCCTCCACCACTTGAATCCGGTACCTTTTCCTTTCCAGGAAAAGGAGGACAAACCGGCTGCTACACGGGTACGATTAAAAACGGAAAAAGGCATGGACAGGGCACCTTTGTTGCCAAGGATGGAACAGTGTGGGAAGGGGAATGGGAAAATGATGTCTTACAAGGTACGGTGATCCTCCGAAAAAATACGGGAGATGTTTACGAGGGGGAGATACGCAATTATCAAAGACATGGTTACGGAACCTATCGCTGGCGCAACAGTGGTAACCTTTTTGAAGGCGATTGGAAAAATGATCAAAGAGATGGTAAAGCCAAATACACCATCGCCAAATCTGGCCGACGCTTTGAAGGTACTTATATCGACAATCGCATCCACGGAACCGGCACTTGGTTTTATCCCGACGGGACCACCTTGCAAGGCCATTTCAATCGCGGCACCAAAGAAGGCCGTTTTACGGTAAAAGCGCCGGATGGGACAAGCCAGCAATGCACCTATGAACGAGGCCGATTGATTAGCAGTGGACGGGTTCGCCTCATCGAAAGTTACGGCGCAGTGGATTGCGACTACATCAAGGGATTGCGGCATGGCCCAGCCACCATCACTTATCACGACGGCACGGTCGAACAACGCAATTACAAATATGGCAAGCTAGATGGAGTCGTTACTTGTACCTATCCCGACGGTGCAGTACAAGAGTTGGAATACAAAAGCAATCAACTCCTCAGCAGTGGTCATCTCAAAATAAAACTAGACAATGGTTTTTTTGAAGGCGATTTTAAGGCAGGTGTCAAGAATGGCCCAGGTATTATTTTTTACGACAATGAGGTAGTTGAAGATGGCAGCTATAAAGCAGGAAAAAGAGAGGGAGCATTTACCTTGGTCGGTCCCAGTGGAGATGTACAAAGTTTGAACTACAAAAAAGGAATACTCGTACATACGGGCCAAGTAAAAATCTTTGGAAAAGAGGGCTATTATGATGGTCCCCTAAACCAGGGCATAAAAGAAGGGAATGGTCGATTCGTTTTTTACAACGGAAATATTTTGAGTGGAACCTGGAGCAATGATCAAAAGGAAGGCTCATTTACCATGCAATTTGCGGATGGTCAAAAAGCAAGTCAACAATACACCACAGATAAATTAGAAAGGAGTCGCATCATCAAAAAACCCATTGAATGCAATACTCCCCCCCCGCTAACCACCGAAACCACGGCCGCCAATGCCACCGCACCACAGCGAGAACCCCTTCCAATAGACCATCAGTCAACTGCTAGTGACAAGCAAAATGAGCCTCAAGAGGATGGCGCTTCAACCCGGGAGGAAGCAACACCAGCACTCAGTCCAGAAGAAGAGGTAGAGCAATTCATTCTCAATTTCAAATCAGTAGCCAAAGATCGAGGCTACGAATTGGCGCGACATACCAAAGGCACCAATATCAATAAGTATGCAGCCCTGGCCATCAATGCGTTCTTTGATCGAGACAAAGAATACCTCTATGTTGTCGTCTTTAAGGACTGCTCGGATTGTGAGGTCACCGTGGGTCGGGGGAAGGGGGAAGATGTCCAATACAAAACCCCGCAGGTCAAAAATGAAGGCCACCTCACCTATGCCGTTTATTCATTCAAATCTCTGGAATCCAATACCAAACCCATTTGGGCTTTTCCCAATTTGGAAGAAAAAAATGGCGAAGCGCTATTGTTTGTCCGAGAATAAAACCGGGATAAAATAACATGGAAAAAGCCCCTCCTTTAGCGCTGCACAAACGACCTAAAGTGCAGGCCTTCCAAACTATGCTATTGCTTCTAAAGCGTTGGGCGACGAACGGTTTCCAGCCAATCGTTTAGCCAATGAGTTGTATCCATCGTGATAAAAGTCTAAAACTTTGTTGCTTAATTTCCTTGTGAAGCTAATTATTTGTGTATTTTAGTGTCTGCATTTATAGATAATAATAAGACTACTTGCCGATTTAATTCCGTCCCCAAGGAAAGCATTTGCAGTCCATCCGTGTAATGGCCCCTTCTATTGACAATGGTTTCGATAGACGCCAACTCCGTTTGGGATGCCTAACAATAAATGATATTAAATTAAAAGCTAATTACTTTACACCCAGTTAATTTTTACCCCATGAAGAAGACGACACTCCTCATTCTGAGCCAATGCCTGTTTTTCTATGTTTTACAGGCCCAAAATCCTCAACTCTTAATCAATGAATTTCTCGCTTCCAACGATACTGGTTTGACGGATGAAGCCGGAGAATTTGAAGATTGGGTAGAGATTTACAATGCCGGAACGACTGCGGTCAACATGGCGGGCATGTATTTTACGGATGATTTGTCCGAGCCTACCGTCTGGCAAATTCCGGCCAGTGATCCCGCCGCAACGACGATTGCACCCGGTGCCTTTTTGGTCTTCTATTTCGACAAAGATACCGACCAAGGCATTTTACACGTAGATGCCAAACTTGGTGCCAGCGGAGAAGCCATTGGCCTATTTGCCAGTGATGGCGTTACGGAAATTGATGCCTACACTTTTGGCGCCCAGCTCGCCGATGTGTCGGAAGGTCGCCGTCCCGACGGAGGGCCCGACTGGAACTTTTTCAGTACACCGACGCCAAATGGTAGCAATGATACTCCCGTCGGAACGGGCGTTGCAGAAATTCCCATTGCCAGTCAAGAAGGTGGTTTTTACAACGGGACGACCACCATTAGTCTCAGCTCTGCTACTCCGGGAGCAAGCATCTATTACACCCTCGATGGGACCCTTCCCGATGAAGGCGACAGCTCCTATCAAGGTCCCATTCAAATAGATGAAACCACCGCTGTCAGAGCGATTGCCTACGCTCCAAATGCTGACCCCAGTCCCGTGATGACTCAGACGTATCTCATCGACGTAGAGCATGACTTTATCGTTGTCACCATGACGACTGATCCCGATAATTTGTACGATTCGAGCGATGGACTCTTTACCAATTATGAAGAAGAATTGGAAAAACCGGCTCACATCCAATTTTTTGAACCAGACGGTACTTTAGCCTTTTCGCAAAATATTGAAATTGAATTACACGGAAAAGGCAGCCTCTCGCTTCCGCAAAAATCCTTGAAGATGAAAGCCAAGGCGAGCTTGGGCAATGAATTCTTCGAACATTCCATCTTTCCACAACTCGAATTTGAGCAATACCGCAGCTTTGTAATGCGACAGTCCGGACAAGACTGGAACAAGACCATGTTTCGCGATGCACTCGAACAAGGTTTAATGCAAGACGTTTCAGATCTCAATGGCCTGATCCAACAACCCGATCTTGATCTTCAATCTTTTCGTCCCGCCATTCTTTATATCAATGGAGAATACTGGGGCATTCAGAATGTTCGGGAGCAAATGAATTGGCGCTACATCGATACCCACTACGGAATTGGAAAAGAGGAAGTAGACGTGGTCGAAGATATAGATGAACTCAAAACGGGAGATCTAGTGGAGTGGGATGCTTTCAATCAGTTCCTAGAAGAAAATAATTTTAGCACGGACGCCAATTTTGAATTGCTCAAAGAAAGAGCTGACGTCGATCATTTCATCGACTACATGTTGCACGGCATCATTTGTGACAATAATGACTGGCCAGGCAACAACAATCGCCACTGGCGAGAACGAAGTCCCGAAGGAAAATGGCGTTGGTTGTCCAAAGATTTTGATTTTGGCTTCGGACTACGCCCCATCAATAGCGTTTGGAACAGCGGTGACTTTACCACCGACATGATCGAAATTTGTTTGGCCGAAGATAGCGATGAATACTACAATCGTCCTCCGGCAACGCTCCTCCTCAGAAGAATCATGGAAAATGAACAAGCCAAAAATTACTTCATCAATCGAGGAGCCGATTTGCTCAATACGGTCTTTACCCGAGAACGGATGCTCCAACGCATTGATGACCTAGAAAATACGTTCATCCCCGAGATGCAACAACATTTTGACAAATGGCAAAGTGGCTGGAATGGCCATGCGGCAAATGTCGACGTCCTCCGAACTTTTGCTGAAGGTCGAACCGCCGAAGTACGCGAACATTTTGCGGACAACTTCGGTGAAATCAATGGACAAGCAACTGTGACCCTCAATGCAAATCCAGCAGAGGGAGGAAGCATTCAGTGGAGTACGCTAAACGTGGGTCCTGCGCTTTTTCCCTGGCAAGGCATTTACTTCCGTGGAAACAATGTACCGGCTACGGCTCAACCCGCAAGAGGCTATCTTTTTGACAGCTGGTCCGGAGCAGCCAATGGCAATACCCTAGCCGTTTCCGTTCCCATCAATGCTAGTACGGAAAACCTTACCGCTAATTTTACACTAGGTTCTACCAGTACGGACGCCATTGTCATCAACGAAATCAATTACAACTCTCCCGATACCCCAGACCCCGCCGATTGGATCGAGCTCTACAACCCCAACAATTTTGCCGTAGACATCTCTGCTTGGTACTTGGAGGATGAAAGTGGCGAGTTTTATGGTTTTCCCGCCAATACCATTATGGAAGCCGGAGCCTATTTTGTCTTAGCTGAAGATGCGCTGGCTTTCAACAGTATTTATCCCGAGGTGGACCAGGTATTCGGTAGCTTTGGAGAAGGTCCCAATGCTTTTGGTCTGAGTGGAAAAGGAGAACGCATTACCCTAAAAAATGCCGCCGGTTTACTGATCGATGAAGTGGAGTACGATGACAAAAGTCCATGGCCTACCGCCGCAGATGGGGAAGGACCTACCCTCCAACTCATCCAAGCCAATTTGGACAATGCATTAGCAGCTTCTTGGGCGGGTTTTCCAGCAACTCCTGGTGCCATCAATCAAGGAGGATTGGCCCTTTTCTGTCCTACAGACATTGAAATATTCGTACTTCCAGGTGCTACGGGAGAATTAGTGACTTGGACGCTGGATCCTGCCATCACCGTTTGTGCTAGTGGCGTAACCAATCTGATCCAAACCGCAGGACCAAATAGTGGGCAGTTTTTTCCAATCGGAACCACTACCGTAAGCTACGAAGTAAGTGACGAATGTGGCAACACCAGTGCCTGTTCATTCGAAGTGAAGGTAATCGTGGATACTGGTACCTTAACCGTAGAATGTCCAGATAATTTAGCAGTGACGACTGCGCAAGGAGCCAACTCGGCTATGGCCAATTGGTCGGCCCCAAGTGCCAACAGTACTTGTGGAATTGGGACAGTTAGTGTCGCACAAATTGATGGGCCCGCCAGTGGAACTGATCTGGCCATTGGTACTTACGCAGTGACTTACCGCATCAGCGATGATTGCGGCAATCAGATGGAATGCAATTTTCAGGTGGAGATTATCGACGGAAATAGTGGTATTGATTTAAGTTGTCCGGAGGATATCAGTTTGGTTTTGCCGCTGGGTGCCGAATCCGTTGCGGTCAATTGGGATGGCCCCGTCGCTAGTACCAATTGCGAAGAAGGAGGGCTAGTCAATCCCAACTGCGGTACCAATTTAGCGGGTTTCACTTTCGTCGGAACTTACGAAGGGCATGAATATTATCTTTCCGAACAAAAAGTGCGTTGGACGACTGCTCAAGCCAATTGCCTTGCTTTAGGAGGCCATCTCGCCGTTATCAATGATGCGGAGGAGAATGCTTTCATCGCCAATAATGTTGCCGTCAAAGTATACATTGGACTTAGCGATTTCAATAGTGAAGGCAATCCGGAGTGGGTCAATGGAGATGCCGTGACTTACAGCAATATTGAGCCAACCAACGACAACAATGCAAGCAACAACTTCGCTTATTTCCAACCTTGGAATGCTCGCTGGAATTGGTACAGCAATGCCGTTTTTAAATATTATCTATTGGAGTTGGATTGTGCGGATGAAAGTGGTTTACAAATTCAGCAAAGTAGTGGCCCCGCTAATGGTGCGGCATTGACCGCAGGAACGTATACAGTTAGCTATGAGGCCAGCGACAATTGCGGTGGCTTTACTCAGTGTAGCTTCGACATCACCGTAGAGGGAAATCCGCAAAATTTAGCCATCACTTGTCCAGACGATATCACGGTATTCGCTCCTTCCGGAGCAACGGGTACCGAAGTTTTTTGGAATTTGCCTCAGGCCAGTAATGACAATTGTTTAGGAGCAATTGAAGTGAACCAAACGCAAGGAGCTCCACTGGGTAGTTTCTTCCCCGTTGGCAATTACACGATTTCTTATGAGGCTACCGATGCTTGTGCTAACTTGGTCAGCTGTTCTTTTGCCCTTACCGTTTTACCCGAAGTCAGCAATGGCGATTATTGTGCATCAGAAGGGGACAAACCCTGGGAGGAGTACATTGGTAATTTTAGTTTTGGCAACCTCAACCAAAGCTCTGGAAAAGAGGGCTATGCCGATTTTACGGACCTTAGTGCTCTGGTAGAAGCGGGGTCAACTTACCCCATGAGCATCCAACCTGAGTTTAGTTGGACCCAGTACGATACCTATTTTCAGGTGTGGATCGACTTTAACCAAGATTTTGATTTCAACGATCCCAACGAGCTGGTCTATGCCTACATTCGTCCAGCCCAGCAAGGTGGGTCCGACGTATTGCCACTTACGGACAATGTGAGTATTCCCGTAGATGCACTGGCTGGAAATACCCGTATGAGGGTTTCCATGAGTCGGGGGAATTACGCCGCTGCTTGTGAATTGTTTGAATTTGGAGAAGTAGAAGATTATACGATCTCTGTCATTAGCAGTGATGTTGTACAAAGATCCGAGCATTCCGGGGATGTTGCAAACAAAACTATTGCAAACAAGGTAAGCCATCAAGGTTTCCACGTTTATCCAAACCCTGCCAGAGATCATTTGATGATTGAATCTCTTGACTCAGATATTGCCATTCGTCAGCTTGAGATTTTCAATATGGCTGGACAACGTCTATTTGTGCAAAACGTGAATTTGGGCCAACCAATCATCAGACATCAACTCAACGACTATTCAAGAGGAATGTACCTACTACGCCTCATCAATGAAAATGGCGAACGATTTACCTTAAAATTTACGGTGCAATAAATCCTTGATAAAAAATCCCAAATAGGGGGATCCCGAATCTTTTGCGAGAAGGTTCGGGATTTTTTTCTTTTTAGTAAATACCAAATCAGACCTTGAAATGAGTTCCTCTTTACAAGAGGCCGGTAAATCACTTAAGGTAGTACAGATTAGCTCAACAATTGCTTCTTTATCCATTGATCTTTGATCTCCCACAAAAAATTGCGTTTTTCGAGAGTACTTCACTACCCAGGAAAGGGCCGATTCAGTAAGGCGTAAATCGTTTTGACACCATCAAAATAATTGCCCAAGCGAAGGTTTTCGTTGGGGCTGTGCTGATTGTTGTCCTTATTCACCAGCGGAACGATCACGGCGGGAATATCGAGGGTGTTGATGAAAGGAGTGGTGGGCAAGCTACCTCCCGAAGTACGTTGCCGAATGGGATCTTTGCCGTACATTTCTTTGAGGGCGGCATAGACCCAAAGTCCCAAATCCGAATCGAACTCCGTCCGAAAAGCCCGATAGGAAACCGCGCTGTTGAACTGTGCAATCTTCGGATGCATGAAGCGCTCTCTTGAATTGGGTTTTCGATCAATGACAAAATATCCTGCCTGTTCAATATGTTTTTTCACCAAGTCTAGCAAACGATAAGGATCAGATTCGACCACCAGCCGAATATCAACTTCTGCCACCGCCGATGCTGGCACAATGGTTCGAGCCTCCTTCCCTACCCAAGCAGAAGAAAGACCACGAATATTCAAAGATGGATATTGCAATGCCTCTTGATAATTGGCGCCCACTAAGTCGACCTCTCCCACACCTAGCTTGACTCGAATCGTTTTTTCATCATCTGGAACGGCCGCCAAAATGGCCTTGGTTTTTTCGTCCAAATGAATGCCATCATAAAAACCAGGAATCCTTACCCGACCTCTCTCATCTTTCATGCTCGCCAATAATTGAGACAAGCGCAAAGCGGGATTGGGAGCGTAGTTGCCATAATGCCCGCTGTGTTGCGGAAAGGTGGGTCCGAAGGTTTTGAGGGTAAATTTGGCAATCCCTCGGGCGCCAAAAGTAATGGTCGGTTCATTACTCAAATGCTTGGGACCATCGTAAATCAAAAGCATATCTGCGAAGAGATCTTGCTTGTACTCCTTGACGGCACTGGCCAAGTTGGGTGATCCTTTTTCTTCTTCGAAATCCAAGACAACTTTCAGATTATAAGGAATGGACTTCCCCTTTGTCATCATCGTTTCCAAGGCCGCTAGAAACATGACAAAGGGCGATTTATCGTCAGAGGCCGAACGAGCAAAAATACGCCAGTCTGGATTTAAGTCTTTCTCCTGCAATTTTGTCCAATCAATGGGAACCCAGCCTTCTCCCTCTCGCTCCTCTTTTAAAGTCGCCTGATAGGGACTGTCTTGATGCCAAAAGCTAGGATCAACAGGTTGGCCATCGATATGAAAATAGTAGAGGATCGTTGGTTGATTGGGGAGTATTTCTTCCTGCTCTGCCAAAAGCAAAGGAACCGAAGGCGTCTCCAAGCGCTTGCTCCGAAAACCATAACGCACCAATTGATCCACACACCAAGTGACGTTTTTTTCAATGTCATCGGGAAAATTGGCATCGTTGGGAATGGCCAATAAAGTTTTAAACTGATTTAAGGAAGTCTTGGCATAAGCATAGGTTTCGTGGCCTGTATCAATCGCTCCATCTACCGATTGGGCGAGAAGACCCTGGGCCAACAGAATGGCTAGACTGGAAATAAAAAATCGAATTTTCATGGTGTTCATCTTTGGAACTAAGATAAGTGACTAGGGGCGAAAAAACAACTAAAGAGGCGATGGTCAACATTTACTACGAAAAAAATCGTAATAAAATTTGCTTATTACGAGAAAGATCGTACTTTTGTAATACGATAAAAATCGTAGTTACTCATTTCAAAAAGAAATTCGATGGGAAATCAAGAAAAACTCAACCCCACACCATCAGAACTGGCCATCCTCCAAATTCTTTGGGAGAATGGTCCAAACGCGGTAAAGATGGTTCACGAAAAATTGGCAGAAGAGAAAGAGGTCGTTTATACTACTACCCTAAAGACAATGCAAGTCATGTGGGAAAAAGGCATGCTCACCCGTGAAGCTGCGGGCAGGAAACACATTTACCAAGCCATTGTACAAGAAGATGAAACCCAAAGTGTTTTGTTAGATAAATTCCTCCACAAAACTTTTGGTGGTTCTGCTTTGCGTATGGTCATGAAAGCACTTGGCAATTACAAAACCTCAGCCGAAGAAATTAAAGCCCTCAAAAAATACATTAAGTCAATCGAAAAAAGTAAAGACCAATGAATACCATTCAATCCTTTCTATCCGACAGTGTGGTCCAAGCCTTGGGTTGGACCTTGATTCACTCGCTTTGGCAAGGTGCTTTGGCCGCCATCATTTTAGCGACTTTATTGATATTAATGCGGCGGTATTCCTCAACCACCCGTTACATCGTTTCCTTTTTGGTACTCCTACTCCTGTTTTGTAGTACTGTGCTTAGCTTTGTACTGAACCAATCTCCACAAGCCACCACCCTGGCCACCGAACAAACTTTCACTTTGCCCAAAGGTTCAACAAAAGCACTTGAAGGAACTGCGAAAGAAAAAAATACTACAGATCATCCAGTGGTACTCCTTGAGAACGAAACGACAGCAACTGGTCATGAAGTAGGATTTTTGGACAACCTACAAAACTACTTTGCCCAACACATTCCGCTTTTAGTGACCCTATGGCTCTTCGGAGTCCTCATTTTACTCTTGCGCTTTTTGGGAGGTTTGGGTTATGTTCAAAGACTCAAACATTACAAAACAACTCCACTTCCAGCATCCTGGCAGGAGAAAGCGCAAATTTTTGAAGAAAAATTGGGCATTCGTCAAAGTATTCGCTACTTGTATTCTCCCATCGCTCCGACGCCAATGGCCATTGGTTTTATCAAGCCCGTCGTTTTGCTTCCCGCCAAAATACTTAGTGGTTTGTCGACCCAACAAATTGAAGCCATCCTCATCCACGAATTGGCACATATCAAAAGGCATGACTATTCGGTAAACCTCATTCAATCACTCATGGAAATTTTATTTTTCTTTCATCCGGGTGTTTGGTGGATCTCTTCTGCTATCCGCAATGAAAGAGAAAATTGCTGCGACGACTTGGCCATTTCATTAACCGGAGAGACAACGGAGTATGCTAAGACGCTCATTCTTTTGCAAGAGCAGCAATTGCAAGCAGGCATTCCCGCTGTTGCTTTCACTGGAGTAAGACATAGCTTTAGTAACCGAGTCAAACGCCTCTTCAATCAACCAACGCGCTTTGCCGATTTCAAAGAAGGCTTTGTAACTGCCCTTATTCTAATCGCGGGCATCTTGGCGCTAAGTTTTAGTTCAGCTAAAGTTTTCGGCAACGACATTGAACCGCTTAGCACTATTGAAATCGAGAAAACCCTTGCTCCCCCTCTCTCATTGGAAAATACAAAAGATACCGATCCAAATACTTTAGCCGCTTCGGAAGGAAGCGAGGATAGCAATACCACACAACCGCCTACTCCTTCAGATGAAAGCACTCCGTCAGAGGAGATGCAAGAGGATAAAGAGGACGTCGTCATTAGAGACAATACACAGATGGTCGCTGGAGGCACTGTAGCAAAACCATCCAATACTGAACTTTCCAAAGCAACAGATGATCTCACGGTTTTACTCCGAGCCATAGACGACGGAGATATTGATATCGTTCGTTTTGTACTGGAAAAAGGAGTGAACGTCAATGGACAAACCAAAAGAGGTTGGACCCCACTTTTGGAGGCTGTAGACGAAGGAGATGCCAACATCGTCCAATTGTTGTTGGAAAAAGGAGCAAAGCCCAACTTGGGAACTAAGGCCAAATGGACTCCCTTACACGAGGCAGCAGACGAAGGTAGCGCAGACATTACCCGCTTACTGATCAAAGCCGGAGCAGATATTCAACTCAAAGATAAGCACGGAAGAACGGCTTTTATGGTAGCGGTAAGCGAGGACCATCTCGCGGTCATGGAAGTATTACTTGACAATGGAGCGGAAATCAATCAGACCTATCACAAAAACCAAATTTCTCCTTTGATCGAAGCGGCAGAAGAAGGTCACCTTCGCATTGCCAAAATACTATTGAAAAGGGGAGCCGATGTCAACGCAGCAACAGCAGGAGGATGGACAGCATTGATGGAAGCTGCGGATGAAGGACACCCAGAAATGGTACAACTATTATTGGACAACGGTGCCGATACCCAAGCAAAAGACCAACATGGCTGGAATGCCCTTTTTCATGCAACGGATGAAGGAAATATCCAAGTTGTGGAAAAATTACTGGATAATGGAATGGATGTCAATGCAGTCACAGCAGAAGGATGGACACCATTGATGGAAGCTGTGGATGAAGGACATTTAGAATTGGTCGAACTACTGCTGAGCAAGGGTGCAAAAATAAATGTACTTACCGATACGGGAAGAACAGCACTCACAGAAGCCGTGGACGAAGGGCATCTCCCCATTGTAGAAAAACTGATAGAAAAGGGAGCAAAGGTTTCGCATGATGGAAAACATCGCTCTGCTTTGATGGAGGCCGTCGATGAAGGACATTTGGAAATTGTTCAATTGATCGTTAGCAATGGCGCCGATATCAATGTCACCAATGATTACGGAACAACGGCTTTGATGGAGGCGGTAGAAGAAGGGAATATACATATCGTAAGATATCTGTTAGACAATGGCGCGGAGGTAAATGCCAAAACGGAAAATGGTTGGACTGCTTTAATGGAGGCCAGTTCCGAGGGCATTCAAGAATTGACTCAACTCCTGATCGATAGAGGAGCAAATGTCAATAGTCAAGCCAATAGAAATCAAACCACTGTATATGGTGAAAAAGCAATTGTATACATCCTAAAAGGTTGGACCTCCTTGTTTGAGGCCATTGATGAAGAGGAAGAGGAAATCGTTGAAATCCTGCTAGACAACGGTGCCAACATCAATCAGGGTATAGAAAAAAAGATCAACAATTTGATGGAAGATCAGGTGATTCGCCACCAATCTTGGTCTCCACTCATGGAAGCCGTGACAACGGGTAACCTACATTTGGTTACTTTGCTGGTCAATCGAGGAGCAGATCCTCGCCACAGTACGGAAAAGGGAATGAGTGTGTTGGATGTAGCCAAGGAGGCAGGACATGAAGACATCATCCAATATTTGAAAAGTGTACTTAAATAAATTTAGAAGTCAAATAATCGATGTTTTCTGAAAGCACCGTCAAAGATCAATGGGTACTGAGCTCTTTTTGATCTTTGCTATCAAGCAAGCTCTAACCTCGGTTGGCAAGGCAAGCAAATGGCTTTGCCAGCCGAAGTTGGAGCTCTTCTCCTGCTCACCCCTCCCCTTTTCAATACAAACCCGCCGCCGGATTCCTAAATACTAAAGTAAAATTTTTAAAAAAGATCTCATTAAGATTCAATTTGCTGCGATCGTAGCTTAGAGGGTTGATAAAAGTAAAGTTTCCCAATTTATCTTCATTGATTTTTCCTGCCACTTGAAAATGAATCGCCTTCAAATAAATGGAGCGAAGCTGCTGAAAAGAAAAAAGACTGATCATGTCATCAGCATTAAATTGCAATTGATACGCGCCGTATTGTCGAATGCATTGTTGAAAAGACAGGGCCGTTTTGGAAAACCTCAATTGCAAAGAATGAGGTTTACTGGGATCATGTACATCTGCCTGAATCCGTACATTGCGAATTTTTTTATCAAAAGGTCGAACATAAATTAAGCCCTCTTTCACCTCTGACTGTTCATCTCCCAAGACTGCAATCAAATCTTCAATATTGGGATAAATCTTTGAATACTTCTTGAAAAAATGCATCAGCAAATGAAAAGGATCCAAATTGCTGATCAAGCGACGTTCATGTGTGTAATGCATATGCGTTCTTTTCTGTAATTGAAATGGCTCAACATCAGTTGACCGAAAGCAGGATACTGTATTCCACGAAAGGATTCGAATGCTATCGAAGATTCACAAGCGCTACATTGGGGTAGAAATTCAGCGCCTAAACACCAAAAAGAGCGACTGTTTTTAGTACCACTTAATTGTGAAGATACGCTAATAATCAGAAAAAATTAATTATATTAGCAATATATAATCTCGCCAAACAATTTGATCGCAATAGATCATTCCACCACCAAAATCAAAACGAAACATTTAAACAATAACTATCATGAATACCAAACTTATCCTTTTATCTGCCTTCACCCTAGTCTATTTTATGGGGGCACAATGGTGGTACAGCAATCGCCTGTCCGGGGTTTGTTGTGGCGCTGAGCAAGCCAGTATCGCTGCTCCTGCGGCAGCAGCTGCGGCCAGTCTTCCCCTAGCTTTTGAATGGGAAAAATCAGCGCCTATTCTAGCCGAGGATTTCGCTGCCTTCAAAGGCCAAAAAATATTGGCCGGAATGAAGGAAGACAACATCTTACAAATTACCGGCTGGTACCATTCCGATGAAAAAGCACCAGAGGGTTTCGACAACATGGGACTCGCCCGTGCAGCCGCTCTCCGAGCGTTGATCAAAGCGGATGTCCCCTTAGAGCGAATCGATATTTCATCTCGCCCTCAAGACAAGACCATCAAAATGGAAGCAGGCCCCTTTGAAGGCTTATCTTTCAATTGGATGGCTGCCCCAGAAAAGGGAGAAACAACCATCGTAGAACTGGAAAATGAAGTAACCATTTATTTCCCCTTCAACTCCTCCGTCAAGGACCAGAATGCAAAAGTCGACGACTACCTCAAAAAACTAGCGGATCGTCTAAAGCAAACCTCCGAGAAAGTTTCCATTACCGGACATACCGATAATGTCGGCGAAGAAGAGAGCAATCAAAAATTAGGTCTACAACGCGCCACTTCCATTCGAAGTATTCTCAATAATTTGGGCATTGATAAGGAACGCATCCTCATCGACTCAAAAGGAGAAAGACAACCTGCCACCTCTAACGAAACGGAAGAGGGAAGACATCGCAATCGTAGGACCGTCCTAAATATCATCAACTAATTTTTGAGCATCAACTTTCGCCGCTAATACCAATCCACAAAACAAAAAATCAACCATCATGATTCAACTCGCTATATTTTGTCCAGAATGTACTCCTTGGTTATTGTTAATGCTGGCCGGAGCATGGGTCTTGGGAGGGCTCTTTTGGGCCTTACTCAAAGGAACTGGCTATCAGTCACAAATCAAGTCATTATCTACCGAACTCGACCAAGCCCATACAGAAAATACCAATTTGAAAACAGCAATTACGCAAGCGCGCTATGAGGTCGAAAAACGAGAAGGAGAATTCACCAAATTGAAACTCAAACTAGGAGATCTCGATCTCAAATACAAAGTGAGAGGAGAAGAGCTCGACGCCGCTATTGCCAAAGCACAAGGCCTTCCCACCGAACTCAATGAAAAGATTGCTGCCCTAGAAAAAGAATTGGCGCAATATAAAAATGATGGACCTACTTGATAACACAGCAGTTTCATTTCAAAATCCAACCTCCATCCCATCTTTCCATTGCTGCAAAAAGATGGGATGGAAACTAGTCAAACCAACTAATAGTTCTGAGTATTTTCTGCCTGCATCGTTCCATCCTGCATCACCGTGACCTTAATCGCAGTTTCATCATTCTGGCGAGTGTACAGCCCTGAGTTGGTCGTAAGCGTGGTGTCTTGTTGCTGCTCAAGTGGCATCAAGTCAAGAGTGATTTCACGAGTAGTGGATCCTTGCGGAAAAGTCATATTGGTAACCGCGAGAAAAAAGCCAGTGGGAACACCACTAACCGTAATGTCATCATCATACTGCTGGTCTTGTATGTGGTTGATTTTTTGGGAAATATTCATTGTTTTAGGTATTTTGAGGTGAAGAAAGACACAAAATACATAAAACAATCTAATAATATATCGTTTCGCTCCTTCAAGCGCTCCCAACTCCCTTTCCTCCTATCCCCGTCAAACCGTTCGTCCCGTTTTCCTAAACTCTTTCCGAATTCCTCGAATAATATCTTTCTGAGTAATCTCATTGTTATCAGCTTTTCCATTTTTTCGTCGCAATGCCGACAGGGAACAATAACGCAAGACATTGATGATTGCTCCTCCGGAGATTTCATATTGCTCCGCAATTTCGTTGAGATCCACATCTTGATGTAAATTCAGTTGACCAGAAAAAGCATTTTTCCACAACAGCAAGCGATGCTCTGCATCTGGCATCGGAAAATAGGTCATATTTTGAAAACGACGATGGAAGGCTTCATCAATATTGCTCAAAAGATTGGTTGCCAAAATAATGGTCCCAGGAAAATCTTCAATCCTTTGCAGGAGATAGGCTACCTCTTGATTGGCATAGCGATCCTTGGCATCCGAAGTCGTCGTTCGTTTGCCAAATAAAGAATCGGCTTCATCAAAAAACAAAATCCAATTTTTGTATTCGGCCTGATCGAAAATACTCGCTAGATTTTTCTCCGTCTCTCCAATGTACTTCGAAACAATTTGTGATAAATCAATTCGATAAACCTCCATCTGAGTGGCCTTCCCCAACAAAGAAGCAGTCAAGGTTTTTCCGGTTCCTGGCGGGCCGTAGAACAGCGCCCGATATCCTCGCTTGAGTTTATTAGACAAGCCCCAATCATTCATGATGGTATGCTGATGCTCAATCCAAGCCAAAATTTCTTCCACCTCATCGTAAATTGCATCTTCCAAAATGAGGTCTTCCCACTCCAATTGGGTTTCAATTCGCTTGGCGGGAAATTCACTGCTGAAAGGAGGACGGTAGACCTCACCAGTCGTAAAGCGAGTCAGGTATTCTCGCGAAATACTAATGCCATCACTCAATTGGGGTTCTTCTTTTTTCTCCGAAAAACGTTGGAGTAGATTGTGCTTAAAAAAATAATGATCCTCCGCAAAAAGCGGCATCAATTGAAAGCGACGTTCCAAACTTCCTCCCGATAATACAAAGATAATCGTCTCGCCCGTCGGCATCATCCCACTGTGGTTTTGTCCCAACAAACCACCAAATTCGGTAAAGCCCCGATTGTACAGTTTGTTCTTGGTCAGAAAAATATCCAATAACTGAGGGGCAACATGAGGAGCCATGGCCAAGAGCAACATCAAGCGGTGCTCGGCTTGCATGGCATAATTCCGAATGGTTTGTACGTAGGGAGAGGCATCATCTTCCAAGCTCGGGGGAGGCACCTCCGCTAAGACATCGGTTAGCGTATCTTGTTCGAAGTAAACCTTAAAACGCAAGTCCAGAACGCTTCCTAGCCAATCGAACTCTTGTTTTAATACCGTTGCATTATTAGAAGCTAATTTCATATCCATTTCACTTGTATTCGTTTGTTCATCCAAGGATGATTGATGATAGAAATCGACCACGGGAGGCTCTGTAACAAAACATCAAAAGATTTGGATTCAACATCTAAGGCCCAGTAGTCATCCTCTTCTTCAAGGCGTCCATCTCGAATCAAAAATCCACCTTGAAATCCATCCAAAGAGCTCGTCTTCATTTGGGGCCAGTTTTGTAAAATAGCATTCATCATTTCTCCAGAAATCTTTTTCTCCTCCTCTGTCAGCTCAATCGTCAAAGGAACGGGAGTTTCAATGGCGAGCCCGCAAAATATTTTATTCAACACCAGTAAATACTCTGGTGTTTCTGTTCGACCACTCACCAAATACTGCGTCAATAACACGGCTCTTTCGGCGGCAATTTCATCTTTAAATTGACGTTCCTCTAGCATACCCAACATCCCAAAATAACGGGGCAAGAAGGGAGAAATAATCACTAATCCAGCATTGTGAACATAAACTGCTTCTTCCAATTGGATCCTTTGTTCCTCCATTTTTTTCCAAGGGTTTTCCTTGCTTGGCTCAGTAGCTTGTTTTTTACTCAGAGCCTCTAAGCATTGTACAAAATTGTCATCAATCACTGATGGCATACTTGAAGTATTTTGCAACAATTGTTCTATCACTTGTTTTTCGCTCAGCCGCCTATTAGCGGCTTGCATCTTACACCAATCCTGTACATACACCTCCATCTGAAAAACAGCATCTTTTTGCAGCCCCATAAATCGGAGTAAATGTACTTGGCTGTTTCGCAATTCCATCTTTTTGCTGACTTTCCCCTTAGGCAGTAATTGCAACAAGGTTGCTTGTAAGCGAACAATCGTCTGACTTTGATTGGGGTAAAAAAGCTGTATGAGCAAGATAAACATTTTTTTCGGACACAAATCCACAATGTTTTCCACAAGTTGATGTTGACGAAGCAAACGCATCATCATCGCCTTACTTGGCAATGAAAATTGACGAAGCAAACGCTTGAGCGTTTGATTAAATTCCTTCCTGGTTGCAAAGACCTGAGTATCACGAAAAGAACCATGTACAAAATAATACTCCACTTGTTCAAAAGCTCGGTTGATGGTCAGTTGCTTCACTCCTTGCTGTTTCCTAAATTGGTGATGAATGGCAAAGCGCTTTCTTTGCTCAAATTTTACAGCAGTTGCTGCTGCTTCAAAAGACGCCTGATCTTTTGCCAAACGCTTTAGGTAAGTCAGAATTATTTGCTGTCTCTTCTCGGTAAAGCAAGCGCTTTGTTTTACCCCCTTTTTCAATTTTTTCAAACTTGGCCTCCACTCACAATTGAGCCATTGAGCCAATCGCAAAACACAGTGGTGCAAAAAAAGCTCAGGACCAAATTGATACTGATGCAATAAAGTCGCAAAGAGGGTCGCATCCAGGGAAGTTGGCTGCTGCTCTTTTTTCGTTGCCTCTTTTGTCTTTGATATTTTCGCTAACAGTTGAAACATCTTTTTGACCCAACCCGCCTCTGGTCCAAGTAAAAGATGAAGGATACTGTCCTGTGATTCCTCTGACAACTGATTCAAAAAATCTTGTATTTGTTGTGGCCGTTCAAGAGCATAGCGCAGCGTATCCAACAATCGTTTTGGATCTTCCTCTCCCAGCCGAAGAAGTACTTCATCGAGTGGTTCCTCGTTCTTACTCCACCAGGGCGTCTCACCAAAAGTTAGCCAATACTGGAGGAGATCCAACAAATAGTTACCCGATAAAATGGGCTGCTCAAGTGTTGGGCGATGCAATGGTTGCTCTTCGCTCAATGGGAGACGCTCTGGGTCCATCTCTTCTAGGGCATCCTCCCTTTCTTCGTAAATCGCTGCCTCTTTTTCGTGGAAATCAATTGATTGCAAATGCTTCCACAATTGGCTTTTCAGTCGCCCTCCCTTCCGTAATTTTTTCGTTTCTTGGAGCACCTTTGGGCCAAGTACTTCCAAAGGCATTCGTCGAACTTGCGTCAACTGATGCAAGACGTGACGAACAAGTTCAGACTCGGTAGTTGTCCCATTGGGTGCTTTGGTCCAAGTGGTCAACCGACTCTCATCTACGAGCAGCTGGATATTTTCTGTTCGACTACCCAATTGTTCCAATCCATGGAGAACCTGTTTTAAATCACTCATCAAGTCTTCCATCCCTTTCGAAAACTGTTTGTTGATCGCCTGACAAATACTCCTTAGACTTTGAGGGGCAAATGCTTTTATTCTTTTCTGATGCTTGTCGCCTTTTTGCCAAGTTTGCCGAAGTTGATGGAGGAATTTTTTCCCTCCCTTTTTACACAAAGCCGTCAACTGCCACTCAAAATCCAGGAACGTTGAAACGCTTTTTCGGGACTCAAAATGTCCAGTCAGCAGAAAGGTTCCTAAGAGCTGAAGTAACACGGAAATTACTTGTTGTTCCGTCCTGGAAGCATTTGCTTTTTGGCGAACATCCGTTCCCACTTGTAGACTGCTTTTTAAGTCTGCTTCTTGAAAAGACCAATTTTGCAATTTCGTTTTCGTAATGCGCTTCAGTATTTTCTGCTCAGTAAGGACCTGAAGGGTTTGCTTCACTTTTTCAAAATAAACGCGATTGGGGAGCACTTGCTGCTCTACTGAATTCAACAATACCCTTTCAAAATAGTGATTCTCTTGGGACGCAGCAGAATAATTTTGCGTGAGTATTTCCAGAGCTGTCAGGTTCAAAATGGATTTGCATTTTTGGGGAGTCATCCTGAGGGCTTCCATTTTGCTCAAAAGCAATTGTAAGTCCTCACTTATCTCTCGTAGATTCGGTAAAAAAACATTTCCCAAAACTTGTCCCAAGGTGGCTTGAGTCTCAAGGGCCAATTGCTGAATGTATTGCTGACTCTTTTTACTTTTCGTTAGAATGTCTTTCAAATTCCGTAGAAAAGGAACATCTTTTTGCTTGACAACTTTTAGCAACTGAAGTTCCAAATCCAAGACCGTCTCAAACTGGGGAGAAGCAGCAGGCAATTGACCTTTCGTCAAGAAATACCGAACTACTTCTAGTACCGATTGGGTGTTTACCGCCCTCACTGCTATTGGTGGTTGCTCTCGTATCTGCCACAACAAATTGGGAAGAGGTGTTTGAAATCCCTTTTTCAAGTATATCTGCCGGGCGGTCTCTACGCTTTTTTTCAATAAGGTCGACACATTAAGTCCATAGCTCATCGCCAATCGACGAATGATTTGTAATACAAAATGGGGAGCTTGAAAATTTGGACGGCTTCGAGCTGCTCCCTCTAGCAATAACACTTTCTCTAGTTCATTCGGTAGGCCTTGTCTGGGCTCCAATTTATCTGGAACAGCGGCAAATAGTTGGCGAAAGTCTTGCCGGTATCTGGCAATCAGAGGTACGTCATCCCACAGTAGCTCTGTCCATCTTTCGAGCAATGGCAATGTCATCAAATCAATGACCTTTGGAAGAACTGAGGTAGCTTTTAAACTTGCTCGCATTTGACGCATAAAAGTAGTTGCACCTTTTTCCAGTAGCAAAATCAATTGTTGCTCTAACGCTTCTCTTTGTCCCAAAACTGCTTGCCGCTTGAAGCGCCCCGTTTTTACAAAGGCAAAAATAGCGGCTTCAATTGCCTCTGTACTTGCCTTGTTTCCTCTCTTTTCCAGCAAAGTAACTTGCCTTTCACTGAGGACTTGTAGCAATGGCTCGACAACGCTTCCGGAACGACGCATTGTTTGTACTATTTCTTCTAAAGACCTCGACAAATCCGTAGCCCCAATCGCAAAAGAGTCGGACAGATGCATGACAAGGGTATCGACAAAAGCCGTCAAGGCCACTTCCTTTTTTTGATGCACCACATGCCCTTTGATGACGGCAAAATCCAGTTCTCGCTGAATCAAATACATCGGATAACGAATCATTGCTACTTGATGCAACAATTCTCCTAATTGCATATGATAAGCACTTTTCCAAATGGTACTTTGATGATTCAATACCTGAAGTAAGTCATGTCGGAGAACTTCAGAGAATTGTCTGGTCAAATGCTGGAAGGCAGTAGCTTCGCGCAATACTTCTAATACTTTGGTGAGAAAGACCGGATGAGCGGTTTTTAATGCTTGTAAAAATTGATTTTCCAACTGACTCATTGTTGGCATCACTGCGTCTGGAGCAAAAGTCCCCTTTTGTAAAAAGTAGAGTAAATGGTCAGTTGACGCTTTGGGAGAATTGATGGAATGCTGGAAATGCTTCGCCTCTTCTTCCTGCTCTAGCTGTTGTAGCAAATCCGAAAGGGGACTGGCAAATCGAACTTCCTGCTCCATCCTTTGAGCCTTTGTTTTAGCCAGCTCAGATAATTCTCCTAAAGTCGTATTGAAGGCTTTGGCCAGGTAATCTAGTATGGCATTGATAAAGACCAGTGGTTTGAACACTCCCCGCTGACCACTAGTGCAATAAGTCAGAAAGGCAGCATCAATTTGCCGGTTTAATAATTTCTTAGAATGTACGCCAACGTACATCGCCGCCATGATCTTCCGAAAATCAGTCAAATACTTTTGGGCAGTTTCCCATTCGCTGGCGGCCATCGTCTGACTGATGTGGGCAATAGTCTTGGCCGAAAAATGATGGAGCAAATAGTGGAGCGATCGATTTTTGGGCAAATAAGTTTTCAACAATCGTTTTGCCTCTCCCGCATTGGTCGACAAGACCGTTAAAAAGTAGTCTTCCAATTCTGCCAAGCTCTCAAAGGGCGAATGTTGTGGCAGTTTCCCCTTCTCCAAAAAATAGTGCAACCATTGAATAGAAGCAGCATCTTTTTGTTGTTGCAAAGGGCCCTCCTGCTGATCTTGTTGTGGAAAAATTTGTCTCAATAAATCTGGTAATGGACTGGCAAAACGTTGACGCTGGTCTAGGAGGCGAGCCTTTTCCTCAATCCTCAACAGTAGTTTTTCTAGTGGAAACGGTAAAGCCTGAGACAGATACTGACAAATCTTTTTCAAGAAAGAAGAAGGGTCAAAAACGCTTTGCTCTCCCTGCGACAAGTAAAGAAATACCCCAAGCTCCAAGAAGTGGTTGACCTGACTTTTAGAAAAAGGGCCTACCAAAGCCAATTCACTGATGTAGCGCAAATCCTTGAAGTACTTCTCCATGAGTTCACTTCTTCTCCCGAACAAGGCATTGCTCACCATCAAAC
Source organism: Bacteroidota bacterium (assembly GCA_039199865.1). Taxonomy (GTDB): domain Bacteria; phylum Bacteroidota; class Bacteroidia; order Chitinophagales; family Saprospiraceae; genus JALZUU01. The sequence continues at coordinate 13,961 of JBCCSR010000001.1, read as the reverse complement.
AAACTTCGGGACTAAACCGATCAAACAGCTGTTCCACAGCAGTCGTATTGCGCAAATGTTGTTGGAGAAATTCGAGCAAAGCTGGATCTTTTTCCAACAGCCGCTTGGATAAGTCCTGGCGCCAATCCCTTTCAGATTTTCGAGTGGAATAAGGGTGTTGTCCCTCCCGGTTTAAATAGTGCTGCAGATTGGCAATAAAGTCACTCTCATGATTCGTTACTGTTTTGTTATCAAAATACTCTTCCTGCTCAGCAAGAGGGATAGCGGCATGCAATAACTGACTTTTCAATAGCTTTTGACGAATAAGTTCAGGAAATGATGCGTTCACTAAAACCAATGCAGACTCCAGCGTTTGCCCCGTTAATGCTTGCATATCTGTGAGCATTTTTTCCAGAAAAAAAGTCGCTTGAAAGGGCCAATGATTGCGATTCACCACATAAGCCAAAAGGAGTTGGTCCAACTGTTTTGCAAATTTTTGCCGATCGTATCGTCGGGGATACATCTGTCGAAATAAAGTCAACAAATCTTTTTTGTAGAGGGGAATCTTGGTGGCCCAATCCCCCAATAACAAGACAAAAACCATTTGTAAGGTGGTCTCCGAAAATTGTTGAAGCAAGCGTTTTCTAAATTTCTCCTTATGAAGTTGATGAAGCAATTGTTTTTTAAAATGAGGTCGATTTTCCTTTAATAAAGTCTGCCAGCTCTTTTCCAAATCAGCGGGAGAGATGACCAGTTCTCCTTCTTCCCAGGAACCATCCGACAAATAATGAAACAATTGTTGTTCAACAGAACGATGGCCCTGATTCGCCTCCCCCTCCAGGCTTTGCTCATAGAGTCTAAACCATGTCGACAACAAAAGATCTTTGTTGGGCAAATGCATCTGCTTTGAATTGACCACCATTTGGTGAATCAGTTGAAGATAACTCTGCCGCTGCTCTCTACTGAATTTTTGCAGTAGCGCCTGCAATAGGTGTATCAACTGAAAGGGCTGAAGTTCTTGCTGAAAAGCACAGTAAAAAATCGTTTGATCTATTTTCGCAGCCAACTGCTGAGTAGTATATTTTCGACGAAATACTTTTTCAAACAGCTGAATACAATCTTCACGAAGTGAAGTGGTTCCCATTTTTTGGAGCCGGAGCAATTTACTGACGCAATAAGCAAGCGTCCTGGCAGACAGGTGATGCATCAAACGCAGCCGGAATCCTTCTTCTACTAGAAGCTGAGTCAACTGCTCGTAAGCACTTCCCTTTTCCTTTTCAAAAATATTGACGACAACTTCGTTCAACTCCTCCATTGATAAGACCTGACCTTCCGGAAAAAATCCTTTTTGGATAAAAAAGAACAAAGCAGCTCTTGGTCGCCAATTCCGTGTTAGGTGTTTTTCCCGTTGCTTCTCTCGTACCATCAAATTCGACCACTCCTTTGCCAAGTGGTCATTGAAACGCTGGTATCGACCCTTGTCTTTTTTTCGCTGAAGCATTTGCTCTACGGACCGATACAGACTTGTATTCTGCTCCTTACGGATACTTTCCAAAGTACAACGAAAATAAAGCGTCTCGTCAAAAGACTGTTGTCCGTATTGTAAGGCGTAATGCAAATGTCCTTGCCGAAGGAGCAAAGCCAGTGGTTGTAATGGAATGCTTTTCTTTAGTCCTCTTTGAAAATAGCGGAGGAGTTTTTGATGGTGTTTTTGGATCCTTACCAATCTATCTCTGAGTAATTGCCGCTCTATTTTTTCCAATACCTGAGGATGGGTTTGGCAACAAAGACGTCGTAAAACTGATGTTTGTCCCACGGTTTTTCGCAAAAAGTCAAACAACCATTCCGCCTGCCGATCCAATACACTTTTTAGCAATGAATTGAATTCAATGGCCGTTGTACTGGCCCACCAAGGAAAATGGCCAGTTCTCAAGAAATATTGCAATAATTTCTGCTGGCTATCCACTCCTGGGGCCGCTGGAGCAATATTTTTAGATGGAGCAGTGGGAGCGCGCTGGATTTGGCTTGCCAGAAGGAGTGGCAACTGTTCTTCTAAGGCTGCAATCAAGCGTTCCTCCAAATGATCAGCATGAAGGTATTCGCAGTTGAGTACCAATTGCTCAAGTCGAATCGTACCCAATTGTTGATCGTACCGAGCCAAATGTTTTTCAATCAAGGGGGCCAACTTGGCGTGATAAATACGACTTACCTCCTCCTGTATTTTGGGAGCTTCTTTTTCGGCGCCAACCTCTACGTTAAAGATTTGCCGCTTGATGATATGTCGATTTTCATCCATCCAATCTGCAATTGACTCAAGGCTGTTCGTCTAGCATATCTCTTGTTGCGTGAAGCGACTTTTGGTAGCTCCACAGATCATCGTATTCTTTATTTAACGCCAGTTGAGCCTGTTTATTCCAGCTTTCTGGATTGATGAAATGCTGTTGAATGCCCGCTGATGCTAAAATGTTATTGATGGTATTCAGTTCTATTCCTGCCAATGTAGCCAAACTGTTGACATTTGCTTCTTTTAGTATTTTTTCCACCTTGGGCGTAATGCCGTAAATGATTTTCAGATCGTTACTCTTGATCTCTGGTCCAAAGATTTCGATAATCATCTTTTCGATTTTTGATGGTAAATTTTCGTCTGGATGCTGGCGCTTTCGACTACTGAGCAATCGCTGATAAGCAATCAATTGATTCCACTTGCCTTCTTGAGCTAACCAGGCCTGATCAGACCAATTGGCATACTGCTGGAATGGCGCTCCGGGTTGAATCGCCTCCACGATAGATTTTAGATCTTCAATACTAGAATGCGCCAAGGCTTGCCAATTGTGGATTTTTTGCTTTTTGAGCCATTGCTCTATCTCCGGTCCTATCCCTTCAATGATCTGTAAATTTTCATTTTGGAAAACATGAAAATGGCCGAGGATGGCCCGATTGCGATCCACCTGCTGAGGCCTTGCATCCTCTCTGGCCTTTTCCAGGGAGCTGGTTTTATAACTGTTGAGCAGACTCGCCAAATGAAAAGAAAAATCATCGAGCTTTTGGGGAATAGAATCTTTACGGGTCAATTCTTCTATCCAGAGCTGATGGTTTTTTTCAAAGTTTTGCATTTGCTGAAAACTCAACCAGAAAAAGTTAATCGCCAGATGAACCGGAGCATTGATTCGTAAAAGGTGTTCGAAGTTACTGCGGAAATCTTTGTTCTGAAATCGGCCTGGCCAAGCGGGAATGATTACACTCAAACGATTGGAATAAAAGGCGCGCGAATGTTCTAGGGCTCCCCGATCTACCTCTTCAAACCGCAATAAATTGCTTACCTGCACTGGATCATTCTGGCGAATGGCATTGAGCATCTCCACCATAGTATTGATTTTGGCCTCAACCTCCTCTTCTCGATAATTTTCAACCGATACCATAATGGCTTCCTTTCGGTAGTTGCGCAAAATCAGTAGGCAAGCCGCTCCGTTTTTTTGTATCTCATAATTATCTCTATGCGTTCCCAGCAATAAAATATTAAAGGCGATTTCCTCTTGATCTTGATAACTGCCACTCTTTATGGTCGTCAGAATTGGACTACCATCCATGTCGAGCAAAGTCAAATTCCATTGTGCCTTTGACCGAGATCTTAACAATATATTTTCTATTAAGAAAAAGCCCTCACTTTCGCGATTGATTTTTTGAAACCGCTCAATCATTTTGCTGATGGCTTGTTCACATTTGCTCAACGTTTTTTCTTTGTAAACCGCCAGCGGTTTTCCCTTTCGCGTTTTGAAATAGACCCAATGATTACGGGTGTTTACGTCGTATTCTATCCGGTAGCGATATTCTTGAACTCCAAGAGAAAGCATTTCCCTGAGACTCAATTTCAGGTTTAAAAAACCATAGCCGAATTGATTGGTACGCTCCTTGGGCTCGGTCATTTTCAATCCCTCAAAGGCTGCCAACTTGGTCAACCTACGATTTTGAGCATCTTCGATATTTAAAAGCTGGGCAATTTTTTTCTTGAGTTCGGCCACATTGTCGGTGCTCCACGCCGGGAGTTGGTAGTTGAATCCTTTCCCTCGATCCGCACTCAGCCTTGGAAAATCTCTCAGCATTTTTGCTTTGGCTCGAATCAAGCCGTTTTGTACCTCTCCGTTGGCGTTCTCTCCGTTGGCCTTTCCCGACATCTTCAATAAGTGATCCACGTTAAATTGCTCACCAAAGCGGGCCAGAAGATGATCTAGGAAGCGATTGCGTCGGTCAAAGTAGGGATCGGTTTGACGAGTTCTTTGCTCCAACCATTTCTCCGTGCGCATCATGGTTTTTTTGGCCAATAATTTTTTCAATTGAGGAATGGCTCGGGGGAGCTGACTAAAGTAGGTCGCATTGGTTTCGTCTTCAATGGAGAAGAGATGGCGAATGTTGGCCAATTGGCTAAGATAATTGGCCAATATTTGTTCGAATATACTCAAATACCCCTTCAGTTGCTTTGCCTGTCCGGCACGATGTGCATCGGCCCCATAAGGCAAACCATAATGCCCAATTCCGTAAACTTGTGGAAAATAATTCTGTAGGGAAACGTATTGTTCAATCTGTCCCAAAGGTTTGCGAACCAATGTTTGCTGCGGATCGAGGTTGAGCGACAGCTTAAAATTTTTACGATCCTTCGCCGAAGAAAGATTGAGCAACTGCTGGACTCGACTGGAATCAACATCAATTTTTACATCTCCTCGATACATGCGCAAGCTCGATTGGTCTTCTTTGGCTCTATACATATTTTCATCCAAAACCGGATGACGTCCTTCCGCAAAAACAATGACATTTTCATCTACGCTTTGTCCCTCAAAAGTGACGACCAAATTCTGTACTTCCTCTACGCCCTCTACTTTTGATATGATCTCGATGAAACTAGAAATGTAAATTTCAGAATGTAACGCTGCCAATTCTTCGGTTTTGATAAATCCGTGCGCCGGCAATGGTCCTTCCAGTATTTCGTCAATTGTTTTCCCTTCTTTGAGCAGTTCTTCGAGACTGTATAACTGAACAACTGGATTGAGGAATTTTTCGAGTTGGTGAATGATTTCGGCAAAAACAACTTCGCCAATGGCATTGGTATTGATGGAGATATCAGCAGCAACTCCAATTTTATCTGTAGCCAATACACTAATCTCTACGATATCCGTACAAAGATTGCGATGCGCATTTAACAGTTCATATACTTCCTCAATTGTTGCTTTCTCTTTTTCAGGACTAAGGTTGTCCCAAAGCTGCAACCGTACATTGTACAAGCCCTTGTAACCATGCAAATTGGTCTCGTCGATTTCCAACCAAGCATTCTTTACGTAAAGTACTTGATCAATCAATAACTTTCGATAATCATTCAATGACAGCGGTGCACTAGGAAAAATAGCTTGAGGAGAAAAGAAGGCGTTATTGGGTCTCGCCTCCAATGGATGACGTTTAGAAAATAAAATGTCCTCTACCGAAAAATTGCTTCGATAACCCAAGTCGGTTAGTGCAAAACATAGTTGTTCCAAAATCGTCACCCCTGGATCGTGTTCGTTATAGTCGGTCCAGATTTTTCCGGAAAGCCTTTGAACGTATTCAATACCCTTTCTCCGTAAAAAATCGTAATCCATGCTCTCATGCACCGGTCCTTTGGCTGAAATGGTCTGATGCTCCTCATAGGGAGAAGCAAATTCAGAGGTTGGATTTTGGATGGGATCTAAAGGATAATTTTCGCGGACGGTCATGATTTTATTTTTTTTCGTGCTGAGCAAGCGTTTCATCAATTTCTTCGAATTCTTGACTTTCGTCCCACAATTGGGTAATGTGAAATTTGATGAAATAGGGTTTTTCGTTGGCATCTTCGCCGTAATGTCCACGCGTACGAATTTGTAGCCTAAGGCCATTCCCCTCTTCTTTCCATCGCATTTGTAGTTTGTCAAAAAACCAACTGTAATGTGATTGGGTCATTCGGATTTTATTGCGCCCTCCTCCGTAGGTACAAGCGGCAATGGCATGGGCAATAGCGTATTTGCCACTTTTAGGCGCTCCATCAATGCGGGCCACTACTTCGTAGATCTGAGGTTGATCAAGTCGAACAAGTAGATTGCGCCACTTACCATCTCCAGGAACTTTTCCTTTAAAAAAAGTACCAACTCGTCCCCTCGTCCCTGTAAAACCATTGACCTCCAAAGCATGATGAGGCTGAATGGTTTGAATGCCTACCTGCGCTTTATTGTTGACAAAGAGAGCCGATTGGCCTTCTCGATTTTGAATTTTAAAGCCCTTCTCCCCATCCTTATTTGGAAGACTGATTTGCCAGTCTGCCTGTTCATCGACCTGATTGTAATACAAGCTCATCACTTTTGCAGATTGCCCCTGTGGCGCCAATTGCAATCCTTCTTCAATCGATTTTGCAAAGCCATCATCAATTTTGTTGACAGAAGAGTCGATCAACTCCGCAAAGTGTTCCTCTGATGGAGAAGTTCCTTTGCTAAAAAAACTTTTCAATGTCTCTCGATTTAACAGTGCCATAGCAAGATTATTTATGAGTGAAATAGGGTGAACAGCAAATGGCAAATCTCCATTCGTCTTTTGCTGTCTATCATTGACTTAAATATTGACAATCCAAAAACTTTGATCCTCCTCCTCTTCGGGTTGTTCGACCAACCATTCCATCTCCAAGGGCTCTTTTCCATTGGCAGAAATGATAAATTCAGTCCCCAATCGCATTTTGTTGATCAGGGTAATTTCTGAGGATTTAAAAACTTCTTTAGAAATTAAATTGATCTGGTGTTTTTCCACAGGTACGAGGACACTCCAAGGCATGCTTGCCTGGATGGTCGAGCTGTTTTGTTGACTTCGTGCAGAGTCAGTTAAGGTAAAGTATCCTTCCTTTTCCGTAATGTGTAAAATCGAAAAAGCCGTCACAAATTTTACGTAAGGCCGATCTTTGATAAAATTCAACAATTCATTTTGCAATAAACTTCCCCCCATCGCCAAAGATTTTCCTTGCAGCCAGGGACAAATCCGATGTTTGATCTCTTCGTGCAATTGGTAAAAGGTCAAACCTTTTCCTTTTAAATTTTCATCAAATTTAATGTCGCAGTTGATGACAATTTTCTCGTACACTGGATTGATGACGTCGATCTCTGCAATTGGAGCAACAATCGGCGTCAGATACTTTTTAATTTCGATCAAACGATCAAAACCAACCTTAGGCATTAGCCATTTTTCATTGACCTTAGGCACTACGACCACCTTAATGATTCCAGGTTCAACATAGGCCTCATTGCCCGCATTGCCAAAGCATTTGACCTGATGAATGTAAGGAAACCGCTCTAGAACCAATCTTTCAATATCCCATCGGTTGATGCCTCGATTTTTGTGGCGCAAGCGTTCACTCACCCTCAAGTAAAAGTCCGCTTTCTCTTCTTTGGGTCGACCTCCAAAAAAAGCATCGGGTTGCTCCACCTTTTTAATTGCACTAAGAGATTGCACCAATTCTTTAATCCGGGGCAGTTGTTCTAATGCCTTAAAGTGATCGGTATCTCCATTATCCACCCAAGTTACCCGCACCGCATGCGCAAGGATGTTTTTGGCCCTCCCCAAAACATCTTTATTGCCTTTTACACTCACGCGCAGCCAGTACAAATGGTCATCCAACTGCTGATTGCCCTTGGTGATATCCACGGGAATATTCAAATTGACGATTCCCGTTTTGGTAAAGTTCTCGGTAGTGTTAAACAAAATATTTTCTTCCTCGATTGCTTTCCAAATATCTTTAGCGAGATACATCCAGGTAATCTCCACTGGCTTTTTGTTGTAGGTTTCTTTACTGGTTTCCAATCGGAAAAGAAGGGAAAGTTTTTCTAGAGGTCTTAGGTTGCTCAATCCAATGTAGAGATAGCCCTCTTCATCGTACTGTGGCAATAAATGAGCGCTTCTGGCAAAACCATTTTCAAAGATGGTTTCGATTTCAAAGGGATGAATGTGAAAGAGTTTTTCCTTGGCATGCTTACCCCTACCTCCCTGTTGGGTATTGGCAATGTCCAGACTACTTTTTGCTTTGTAATCAATGGTCAATTTATTGATCACCGGAACAAAAGGTTCTCGTGGGACGAGTGCAGGTGGTTTTTTCTTCAATTGAAAAAAGCGAAAGTTCTCCGCCTTAGCATTTTCAGCCAATGCCTTGGCAAATAAGATGGGATAGGCCTTAAAGCCAAAGCCCATGGTAGGAGTCTTCAACTGGATCTTAAAAAATCCTATCCTCGATCGATTGGTAAATTCGGGAATCTCAAGTAATTCATAATCTGGAGCAATTTTTAGTTTTTCCAAATCGACAGCGTCCAATTGGGTCTGCTCAGACAACGTTCCTTCGGATCCTTCGGATTGAAACAAATCAAAGCCTTGACGAATCTCTTCTTCCAGAGGATAAAATTCATAGTTGGATAAGGCACTCAACTGGACTTTAAAAGATTGATCGTCGATACCGGAGTGATAAGCCTCGTAATATTTTGCAAAGCCCTCCTCCGGCAAATTGTCCCAATCTATTTTTACCGAAAAATCCGTTAATTCCTTGTTGAACAACTCTGGCGAACCAATGAGGAAATAAGCATTCTTAGTGGGAGTCAGACCAAAGGGTTGGAAGGGAGCCGAGTTGTCAATCAAGCCCAGGTTATTGTAAATGGCGACGTCCTTCATTCCTTTAACGGCCACTTCGATATCTATTTTTTCTAGCTCCAATTTCTTGAGAAAAGAATAAGCGTACACATTGCCTTCATTTTTCAGCCGTATTTTTAAGATCGGCCACTGAGTATCAATATTTTTTCCCAATACTGTTGCATCATAAGGCACAATGGCGGGTTGTGAGTGGGCAAGGCTCAATTTGAGTTCTAAACAACCATTCTGCCAAGCACTTGGTACATTGAATTCATACTTATCCACTGCAACCCAAGCAGTGGCGCCACTCAATTGAATATCCAGGGCCTCCCGAAAAACTTTTAAAAAAACGTGATCAACGGAAAGTTTTTCTCGCTCACTGGCATTGTCTAAGAGAATCCGTAAAGTGTTGAGGGTTTCCATTTTAAACTGAAACTGAAGTCTAATTTCTCTTTGTCCCTCGGCCATCATCAAAACTGGAGAAGCAATCATCATCCCAATATCTGCCGGCATCATTTTTTTATCCGTTTTAGCTTGGATGGATTGTTCCTCACCGAAGGTAGGCCAAGTAAAATCCTCAGCATCGAAGGGAGTCCCCATACCGTCTTTTGAGTTGGCCACCGGAGCTGCATAGATATTGCCGACCAAACGATAAGAGGAGGCAACGCCAGCAAAGACGGGTTTGCTCACAAATACCGTTTTTAAAGATTCGATCTTTGCTTTACTGATTTCCAGCGCCGCATCCGTTTGATAATGCGATTCTAAACCATTGGCATTGACCTCTGCCAGGAGCCGAGTACCCTTTTCAAGGGTGTAGCGATCCAGGTGTTCACCCAACTCGACGACCACATGGGCGTGATCAGGACTTCGTTTACATTCTTTTTGTTGTAGAACCGTTCGGTAGTAATAATCCAAATGCTTTTCGGTAAAACTATTGAGGTGATTCTGGTTGAAACGATACAATTGGAGAAAGGCAATAAACAGGGCAATATCCGGTTGGTGGTCATTTTTATGTCGAAGGGATTGGCGCAATAATTCGGGAGCATTCTTGATGACATTGGTCAGACCAAAATCAAATTTCCGAAAAATCAATTGTAGGGATTTCGTTGCATGCTCTACCTTTTCATCTAAGTCTTTGCCAATAAAAACATTGAAGGCTTCTACTCGACTCAAATCCCAAATGGGATGAAACTCCTCGTAATTCCCCCCCAAGGGCATACTAAATTTTTCTTCCAAAGCGGTGCCCAAATCATAGGACTTCAAGGCTTTGAGCGCATCCCGCAGATTACGTTGAATCGACATCTCCAATTCTCGTTCAATGGGGGTTTCTTCGGCTATTTTTCGCAATTGAAAAGAACGAATATATAGATCGTTCACCAATCTTGCCCATTCCAAAACTTGATAAAAAAAACTACGGAACAAGAGGTATTTTTGGTTAGAATCTCCCTCGGGAGATTGATAAATTCGGTTAATGGTTTCCTGAATATTATTGCGCAGCTCATCTAAGTCCAAGGTGATGATATCGGCCAAAAATACGCTTACATCTTTTTTAAAAAATGCTGACCAGTCGCCCACCACTTTGTTATTTGTGTCATAGAAATTAATGACCTGGGCATAATCTGCGGCAAAGGAGAGCAGATCACTCAATCGACGTTCATCTATCAAAGCATAATCTGGCAGGAGGGCTCGCTGCAATCGTTCAAAACGAGCAGTTCCCCGAAGGGCAAAGGTTTTATTTTTGCTTGAAGCTGCCATCTCCTAAAGGCACCTAGGTGCCGACCTCTTTCAGCTGTGCATCTCGAAGGTTGGTTCCTTCTCGATAATAAAATGGGTAAACAATGTTGCTTCGGATATTGGTTTTGCGAACTGTGTAATACAAATCGATATCTACCAATCCTTCGTCCTTGCGATCCAGGCTAATTTTCACCTCGTCGACGGTCACTCTGGGTTCAAAGCGAATGACGGCCACCGTAATTAAATCGATCAAATGATGCCGCATCGTATTATTGATGACATCAAAAACCGCGCTCTGTAGATCACAACCATATTTGGGCTTCATCAGTCGCTCTCCGGGAGTAGTCGACAGAAGGATAAACAAACTCTGTCGAATGTCTGCCTCTTCCGATACCATTTCCAGTGAGCTGGAAAAGTGATCAAAGGAAGGAGGAAAACTCCAACCCGTACCCAAAAAAGTTTTATTGATTTTCGCTGACATTTGATTTTGCTTTAAACTTAGATGCACTCATTTAACCCCCAATCATTACGGTAGGCAATCCCAGTACAATGGTACCGCCATGAGCAGTGGTATCGCCCATTCTGGCAGCAGGTTTGCCACCAATCATCACAGTAGCAGAGCCTTTGACAATAGAATCTGGAGGACCAACGCAAACGCAACTATCTCCCATTACGGCAGCGGGCATACCACCAATTAACACGTTGGGCACGCCAGGACCAATGATCGGGCCACCAACGTGGGGAATGGGAGGAACGGCTGGCGTTTGCATAGGACAAGTATGCATGTCTGTGATTCTGGCAGCAGGAGGCATAATACTTTGGTTTTAGTAATTAATTAATCATGACCATTGCGCCTTTGATCGTGGTATTGCCACTGGCTTTCAATTCTGCGGAGGCACTTCCCTGGGCAGAAAAAGCCATTTGGCCTTTTGCATTGACGTTGAGTCCCTTGATGGACACATCGCCACCCGAACTTTCTACATTTATCGCTTGACTGGCCGTTATTTTACAACTACTAGATGCTTTAATGTTGATGGCAGCGGCACTGTTAATGTCAATCCCATTGCTGCTCATCTCCAAGGTATTGCCATTGGAATCTTTGAGGGTGACTTTTTGATCCTTGTCGGAAAAAATGGCTTGATGCCCCCCCGGTGTTTCTAAAGTCAATATTTTTTGATCATCATCAAATTCGATTTTCATCTTACTCTTCGTGACCAAGGCTTTGATCTTGTTTTCGCTATCTGCGGTGTAAGGCGGACTCTTTTTACCCCCGTACAACATGCCCAAAATGACGGCATAGCGGGGATCATTATTGAGGAAACCCAGTACAACCTCATCTCCGACTTCTGGCATAAAAAACGCACCAACCTCTGCACTGGCGTAAAAATTGGACAAGCGCGCCCAGATGCCATCACCAGAGGCGGCAATCATGGGAACGTCCACCAAAATGCGAGACTTCCCATCGGGATCGCTATCAATTTGTTTGACTGTTCCATTTTGTAAACCTTGAATGGCGGGTAACATTCCGGCGGCATTGGGGCTGTCAACTTCACGGTCGCTGTAAAAGAGATTGGGAGACAAACCAAAAATAACGGTAGTGGTCCAAAGCCCTTCGACCACCTCGTGTTGAATGCCCGTGATCAAAGCTTTCCCATTAAAGCGATCGCCAAAATTTTTTAGACCAATCAAACTGTTGAGCTGCACCGTTTCATTACCCATAAAAGTGACCGTGCCTCGAATCCTCGACAAACGCGAAATCAATAGTCGTGCATCGGCCCAGTTTTTCATACAATCTTTTTCCACCAATCCTCCCGTCTGCATCCCAAATTCGGACAAGCCCATTATCTCAGACATTTTCTTTCCCGTCAAATTCCCTTGACTGTTGACGCTCGGCTCGGCGGATGTGGCTTCAAGCAAGGCCAAATTGTCCATATCCCAAGATTGACAAGTTGCACTGGGCAATTGATCGCGCGCGTCTACCGCCCCACTAAAACTGATCACATCTAGACCATAGGTCAACTCCAAGGTCGGCGAGGCGCTGACTTCCGGTTTTTTCACACAAACTTTGTCATCGGCCATATAAACGAGCAAGCCGTTCTGCTCGGCCCTGGTCAAGATAAAATCCCAATTCGTAGCGTGATATTGAATGAGTTGCTGATGCGTATAAGTCGTACTATCCACTGATGCCGACAAGCCGCTATCGCTGATAATACTGGAGATGATGGCACTGTCTTGTTGGTCCTTGAAATACTTATTTTGCCGACCCAAGGTCATCTTTACCGAGTTTTCCGAACAATTGATTTCCATGGTCAGTCCCTTGCGGGGTTTGGCGACGATGGAATGATTGAGGATCACCCCTTTGAAAACTGAGGCAGAATCACTATCGTAGCCCAACTTGATTTCGATGACTTTTCCTGGATTAAAATCACTTTGTGCCGAAAGGCCAAAAGTATTGTCCTCTTCCTCATTTTCAAGGAAAAAGCAAATCTGGGCCGTTCCAACCTTATTGACTTCTCGATTGATGGAAATGGATAAAATGGAAAGGGTACTATCGAGTACTTTACCATCGGAGCTGACCTCAATGGCCAAAATTTCCATTTCGCGGTTGATAGGGGACGTTGGCATTTTTCTTTTTTTTCATGGTGATAGACAATCTCCGCGCGAAATCATCACTGCTCTTGGAATCAATCATTAATAAATGATTGCTTACCGAATTCGTTTTAACGGGAAAAAGCCCTTTTAGGGTTCAATTTTCTACCGTTCTAAAGGAGGAAAAACAATCTTTTGTCCAGGTTGGAGATCCGTAAAATTGGGCAATCCGTTGGCCAAGGCCACCTGGAGGTAATATTTGCTATTTTTATAGATCCGATAGCACATCAGTGGAAGGGTATCTCCATCCTTGACAATCCTGACATGAGTCAGATCAGGAGAAGAACGGAGTTTCATTTCCTCCTTCGTTTGGGCATCAATAATTTGTTTGAACTTGGCGGTCGCCTTGGCTCTCAAGGGGGTGCCATCGGGTTGAAAAAGCTGGTACTCAACATCCAGGCCCGTCATTTGCCCTTTGAACACCAGGGTGCCCCAGTTGATGACGACAAAGTTGATGGAATGAATTTTTCCATTGTAGCGAAGGGCAATGTCCTTGAGCTTTTCAATTTGGGAAAATACATCCTTGCTTTTGGGAATGGCTCCCGTGTTGTCAAACCACAATTCGAGGGTAAACGATTCTCCTTGGGGTTCGATGATTTTCCGCTCGATTACTTCCTGATTGGCATTGGTGACTCGGCTGACTTCCTCGCTCGTCAACATGTTGTAACTCCGCTTGTATTTCTCCGGATTGATCAAAACTTCCAGAGGCTTCAGGGTCTTTACTTTGGTCGTAAACTGATCGTCCTCAAAAGCGGTAATGCTTAGTTTTTCCAGTTTCATAAGCTATCGGAGTTGTCGATCCCTTTCCTTAAATAGTGCTTTGACTTCGGAAAAGCATTCTTTCAAAATTCGCTTTTCCAGGTGAACGGCTTGGTCGGCCAATTGCTTTTCTAAGCTGGCGATTTTTTGTTCTAGGTTGGTCAGATCATCTTGATGCAAAAGGTGCA